>CAYUOY010000044.1:4386-25246 GCA_964446495.1 uncultured Woeseiaceae bacterium
GAAGTACCGCATCTTATCCAGGATACGCTGCCCGGTGTGGCGGCATTGTCCGAAAGCGAAGCGGCCGGTCAGGAAGTGACAGCACCGGCAGAAGCGGCAACATCACCCACCATCGAGCCCAGCCAGCGAATCTTGCAACCACAGGCCCCGGAGGCGCTGATAAGGACCGAGGTAGACACCGCGTCCGTCAAGCAACTGGATGATGCGCTTCGACCTGACACGCATCTGCTGGCCACACTCGATGAACCACTGCCCACCGAGGAAGATCTCGCACCCGTACCATTGGGTTTGCAACAGCAGGAGTCCGAGCCAACCACCGACTCCGTACAGGATGTGGCGCCGGCCGTGGACACGCCAGCGGCTGACATACCTATGCTGTCTGAATCCATGCGCATAGAGCCCGAGCCGCAAGCGGCGACGACCGAGAATACCGAGGACACACAAACCCTCAAACGACCTAACATTCAGGCACTTGAATCGGCACTGGCGACCGCCCGCATGGGTCCGCTTGAACCGGGTGGCGAAGCGCCGGCGACAGAGGCTGTTGCTCCCGCTGATCCACCGCCGGCGGTACCGGTGACCGAAGCACCGCCGACACCGGAGGCACCAAGTCTTCCCGAAATAACACTCGATCATTCCCTTGAGGAACGCAAGATAGAGGCCGAGGCATTGCTGGAAGAGAAACGGCAAGCCGCGGAAAAGGCCGGCAAGTCCGCTGCAGAGGACGAGGACACTGGCAGGAAAACAGTTGCAGAAGATTCGAAGGGCCCGCTGGACGCCGGGAAGACCGAGGAAGACGAGGCCGCCGCAGAAGTCGCCGCGGCCGATCGTGCCAAACTCGATAAACTGGCGGCTGACCTCGGGAATGCCACGTCCCTGGAAGAAATCGATGACGTTGCCGCCGAAACATTGTTCGGCGAAGAATTCAGCCAGATCGCCGCCGCGGTGGCTGCGATGGCCGCCGCCGATCCGGCCAATGATGCCGATATGAGTGAGGACCCGGGCAGCGAAGAAGACAGCGCCGAACTCTCACTCGAAATGAGCGCTGAAGAACCTGTGCTGGCGACCGGCACCAGCGGACAGGAAGATTCTGTCGCATTCGAATCCGTGCTGCCGGCTGATGAGCCGCCTGCACCGGATATCAATGCCTCGGCATCACGCCGATTCGCCATGCTGAAGGCCATGAATCAGTCGGAGGCGGCCCCGGAGCCGCCGCCAACCATTAATGCACCACCCAGCGTCTCTAAAATGGTCTCGGGTGAGATAGACAGTGTGCCGGAGAAAAAAGAACCACAGGTTGCACCGATTGAAAATCAGTTTGGCTCCTCAATGACGCAAACGCTGGAAGCATTGAAATTTGAACGACCTTCCGGCGTCGACGAGGACGAGGACGAGGACGAGGAAGAAAAGAGCGGTGGTTTCCTGAGCCGCTTCAAGCGCTCCTGACCAAGCGGCGTCATTGCCGTCGCCCAGCCCAAAGGACAGCCATTGAATTACCGTCTCACGACGTCCTGTATTAGTCGGATCGTCTGAGTTTGTCTAGCGATCAGCATACCCGGTCAGTTCCACGTAGCCCCGGCCACTGATCTCCATTCCCTCGCGAGTTCCGGTGATATCCACCGCCCCCTCCCAGTAACGCACCAGTGTCGTCAATTCCTGACCCGCCATGATCGGACTGATCTCGAGAACCAGTGATAGAGAACTGACGGCGATTCGCCAGCCCATCGGATAACGGCCTCCGCCTGGACTGTCCCAGTAGTCAAGTACGTCGATGCTTACCTCATTACTGCCAAGTGGTGTTGGCGTACCGTCATTGGCAATGAAGGTGCCGGCACTGTGGACGTCCGGACGGCCGTCGAGGCGCCGCAGGCTGTAGAACATAAGTTCGCTGCCGTCGTCCAGCTGGAATGCAAACCAGTCCCATCCGGACTGCTCAGCGGACAAGCCTCCACTGCCCCATTCACGATCCAGCCAGGACAGGCCAGTAACTCGATAGGACTGCTCCCCACTTCGTACAGTGCCCACCGTTTGCAAACGGGGAATGGAGTAATAGTAAGACGCGTTGCCTGGCGTCGATGATTTGACAGACAGGCCGTCAGTACCGTTCAGCACGGGCGGCTTGACAGCCGTCAGTTTCAGGTCGATCGCGAATTCGTCAGCCGCAGCCCGTAGCTGCCAGTCATCTTCAACGGTATCGGTCAGCTCCCAGTCCTCCAACCAGACACGAAACGGGGAGGACCGTGCACCGGCCAGCCCGGCGGCACCGCGTGAATAACGACTCGCAACACGAAATTGGTTCGCCGTTCGATCCGTGATCGCAAAATGCCCCATAAAGACCTGGTTACTGCGCCACGCGGACCCACTCGATGGCTTTTCCGGAGCAAGGGAAAAGCGAAAAAATGTCATCTCAAAACCGAAACGTTCGTCGTTCTCTCCATCCAGGTTGCCGGTCAGATACCACCACTCATTGCGGTAGTCGCCGTGTGGCCCGTGGTCTTGCGGGAATGAAAATTTCCTGGGTGCAACAACCTGTTTGAATCCGTCAATACCGTCAGCGCCCAGAAGACTCGCAAGCCTCGGGGAACTTGCGGCAACGTCGAAGTCCGCCGGCTCAGTCGCAACCTCTGGCTTGTTCAGCCAGAATAAAGTTACAACAACTCCTGTAATTACAAGTAATAACAACTTTTTCTTCATGTTATTCCTCGCGCATTGCCAATGCCGGCTGGCTGCTTGCAGCTCGATAAGCCGGATACAACCCGGCTACAACGGCCGCCCCGATCGACAACGCCAGCGCCGTGAACAGAAAAGACGGAGCGATGTTGATATCCATTTGCCAACCGAATGAACGGCGGTTGATGACATCAATCAGGACCCAGGCCATCAGGAGCCCGAGTGGAAGTGCTGCGAGGCCACTTAACAGGCCGATAAGCCCGGATTGCAGCGTCACCATGCCGCCTAGTTGCCAGGGTGTCATACCGACGGCCCGCAAGATGGCGAGTTCACGTGCGCGCTCCAGTTGCAGCGCCAGCATGGAGCCGAGAATGCCGATGATGGCGACGCCGACTGCCAGCCAGTAGAGCACGTCAGTAATGACGAAAGTCCGATCGAAAATCTGCAACGACAACTGCCGCAGGTCACGATTGGAGCGGATGAAAATGGCCTGGCGGTCCTTGCTAATCCGCCGCATACGCTCTATCACCTTCTCCGCTGACGCACCGTCCTCCAGATAGACCCCAATCGAGTCAATGGCGTCGTCTTTCCAAAAACGCTGGTAGGTCCGGCGACTCATCAGGACGGTGCCCTGATTGGCGTCGTAGCTGCGGTAGGTGGCGGCGATCTGAAATTTCTGCTGGCCACCCTGGGTAGCAAGGCTGATCGTGTCACCCATCGCGACCTCATTGCGATAGGCATAGGGTTCCGACACGACCACGGCATCCTCTCTTTCGAACGCACGCCATGTCTCTTCCACATCAGCATCCAGCAACATCGTGCCGTCGTGCCCGGACCCCGCGGCGTCGAGTACAACCACTCGTGTACGACCGGAGGGACTCTCAAACCAGACGCGCCGAATGCTGCTTATGCTCCGAACGCCCGACAGGCGACCTATATCGTCAACCAGCTCATTATCCAGCGACCCGCCGGGCAAGCCGACGTAAATATCCGCGCGGAGTGAATTACTGATCCAGTCGCTTACAGCGAGGCGGAAGCTGTCGACCATCACACTAACGCCGACGGTCGCCGAGACCGCAATGGCGAGCGCAACGATCGCTACGCCGGTACGACTCAGGGAGGCCCCTACGTCCCGGACAGCGAACCGCGCGGTCACACCACCCAGACGTCCCGCAAGGCCGGCGCAAAGGCGTGATGCGGCAAAGACAATGATCGGTATGCACAGTGCGAAACCGAGAATCAACAGGAACAGCGCCGTCAGGCCGGCCAGTAATGAGGTGCCCGAGAACTGCAAAATGCCAAGTGCCAGAATGGCCGCAAGTAATCCGGTCAGGGCGATTCGTGGTAACACACGGCGGATCCGGTGTTCGAGGATGGAGCGAGCCAGTGACAGTTGCGGGCGGTAGCCCGATGCCTCGGCCGCCGGCACCATAGCCGCCAATCCGGTCGCGCCCACGCCCGCCAGCAACCCGGTCGCCAGGGACAAAGGACTAACGGCCACCTGGGTCACATTGACTCGAAAATACAGATCATTAATCGATTGCGACACCAGCAGCAGCAGTTGCTGGCCCAACCATATCCCCAATGCCACCCCCAGGGCGGAGCCTACCAACCCCAGCACCAGCCCTTCGCTGATGATCAGCGTAAAAGTCTGCCGCCTTGTAAATCCCAGGGCCCGCAGCACCCCGATCAGCCCACGCCGCTGCAAGACCGCGAAACTGACACTGTTATAGATCAGAAAGGTCCCAATCAATAATGCAAGCAAGCTCATGGCGGCCAGATTAGTCATGAAAGCATTGCTCATCTCAGCCATCGACTTCGTGCGGCCTGCCGCCGACAGCAGCTGGGCACCCTCGGGCAGGGCGGCACGAAGGATCTTTTCACTCTGACCGTCGCCTCCCAGGTGCACGTCAATACGAGACAGATACCCGGGCTGTCCAAACCATTCCTGCGCGGTGGCTACGTCGACGACGATGAGATTTTCGAGGGCAGCAGACGCATCTGCGGAGCCGGTGGTGCCGGCAATCGTAGCCGTGTATTTCTTGCCGGAAACTACAATCGAAAATTTCGTGCCTACGGAAAGATCGAGCATTGCCATCGTGGCGGCGGACATCAATACGGTCCCGGGCTCGGTAAGAAAGGTACTCAACGTCGTAAGGTCCAGTGCAGTTCGCCCACCCCCGGCGGCCACGGGCGAGGTGTAGTTGCGAAAGGTTCTTTCCGCGAACGGGTCGACGCCGAGCACCTGCATTATCCGGCTGTTTACTTCGGCATAACCGGTGACAATGGGTGCAATTTCCTGCATACCCAACGTGACACGTAACCTGGTGTACAGGCTTTCGTCGACACCCGCCGGTCCCGCGACAATCTGGTGAGTAGCGGCCCCGTTAATCGTGTCCATCGACAGCAGGAACGCTTTGCGGGAACTGTCGTTGGCCAGATTCACCGCGATAATAACGGCCACACCGACGCAGATCCCGAGCAGCGCCAGCACCAGCTGCCAGGGATGACGCAACAGGTAGCCGAAACTGGCCTTGTAAATAACCGGCATCAGCCGCTTCCGTGATCGACCATTATCTTGCCATCCTGCAACAGCAGTTCGCGGTCGCAGAAAGCCGCCACTTTTGCGCTATGGGTGGCAACGATCATCGTACCGCCCTCGCTGCGAACCAGACGGTCGAGCAATGCGAGGACGGTGTCAGCCGTTTTCTCGTCGAGGTTTCCGGTGGGTTCGTCCGCCAGTACGATTTGCGGTCGGTGCGCCAATGCGCGAGCAATGGCGACGCGCTGTTGCTCGCCGCCGGACAACACGTCCGGATAGCTTGCATGGCGACTGGATAGCCCTACGGCTGTCAACAATTCATCAATACGCCGGGTGGCTTCGGCTTCGTCGACGCCGTTGAGCTCAAGCACAAGACGTACATTGTCGGCAACTGTCAGCGTCGGCACCAGATTGAACGCCTGGTATACGAAACCGATATGCACGCGTCGGAACAGCGTTCGCTCCCGCTCGGACATCGCCGTCAGGTCCAGTCCGGAAATTTCTATGCGACCGCTGTCCGGCGTATCGATGCCACTGATCAGGTTAAGCAGCGTGGATTTTCCGGAGCCGCTACGGCCCCGCAATGCAACCGTCTCACCGGCCGCGAAATCGATGCTTAAAGAGCGCAAAACAGCATGCTGTTGCTCACCTTCCTGAAAGCTTCGACTCAGGTTCTTAAGTTGGATCTGCCATTTCGGCTGCGACGTCACAAGTACATATCCGGATGACTACAGACTGACCCCCTGCAAGAAGGCGACCAGCTCATGAATGAAATAAGCGCGCGGAGCTTCAAGAAATGCCGCGTGATCGCCACCGGGAACGCTGACCCACTGTTTGTGCCCGGTCTTGATGCGGGTATACAGCCTCGCCAGGTTCTCCTGTGGTGCCAGCGGGTCCTGCCGTCCATGGATCACCAGCGTTGGCATCGTCAACAAGGCTGGATCGAGCTCATTGTAGTCAGACCAACCACGAAGATCCGTTTTGACCGGGTCCGCCGCCAGAGCGACCCTGACGTAGGTGGCCACCGCATTTTCACTGATTGAGCCCGGCACAACAAAATCGCTAGCCGCCGCTTCGGCCGTATTCGTTTCACGAGCGAGCTCCAGGCCAGCTTCGTCATTCGGGAATTTTTCATCCGGATCATGCCAATAGCCAAAAAGGGTCAATGACGAGATTCGTTCGGGCTGACGTTGGGCCGCAAGCTGTGAAATAGTCGAGCCCATGGACCAGCCGAACAGGTGTGGCTGGATGCGCCATTCACGTTCCGCTGCGATCCAGGCCAGGACGCCATTCACATCATCCGCTGCACGCCCTGGAGTCAACCAGCCACTCTGGTCACGCGGGGTTTCACCATAACCACGCAAGTCTACCGCGAAGACGGCATAACCCGCCTCCACCAAACCGTCCATCAAGGACAATTGTTCACCTTCAACCTGCAAATCAAAATCCGGTAACGCACTCCAGGTGCGGCCGTGAACCAGCAGGATTGCTTCAGTGGCGCCGGCCGCACTTTTCTCCCACAGCGCAATGGGATGTCCATCCACACTCACCGTATGTCGTAGTGCATCGGTCGCTTGCGCCGGAATTATTGCCAACAACAGCATGGCTCCTGTCAGACCAGCGAAACGGAGAAAAAGAAAGCATTTACGCAGCATTGCAGTACCTCAGTTTGACGAATTCAAGATGACAGCAGGATACCCGAGTGGCAAACTGCAGCGCAACGAGCCGGTGAGCGATAAGGATGCAATGAGAACAAGGAAGGCCCTGTCACTGGAAGAGACTCTCCCGCTGATCTTAAGTGGTGCGGGAGCATTGGGCGTCCTCCCCTTCACCATCATTCGCTTTCTCAATGGTGAGTGGGGCATCGGCCTGCTTGATGCTGGTATTGTCGCCTGCTTTCTTTTTCTGGGTATCAGGGTATACCGAACCGGCGACGTCCGGGGACCCAGTGTTTTGCTGGCGCTCGTCGGGATTACAGGGGTTGTGACGACCACCTATCTGAAGGGACCAGGACAGATCGACTGGGCCTACCCGGCCGTCATCGCTCTGTTCTATTTGCTACAACCACGCGAAGCTTTGCTCGTCACAACAGTAGCAATTGTGGCATTGCTCCCGCCTCTCATGGATTCGCTGAGTACGATTGCTCTGACCACCGTTCTGGTTTCGTTGCTGTTGACCGCTTCAATTTCGTACGCGTTCGCTCTGCTGACTCGGGTCCAAAAACAAAAACTGATAAAGCTGGCGACCTGTGATCCATTGACGAATACCGGCAATCGTCGCGCACTGGATGAAAAGCTGCAGAAAATTCTCGCGGCCCGTAAGCGGAATGCCACCCAGGCATCCTTGTTGGTCATTGACCTGGATAATTTCAAGGGTATTAACGATGCTTACGGACATGCCGCTGGTGATCAGATTCTTGTTAGCGTGACCGACATCATTAAATTACGGATTCGCGGCACGGACAGCCTGTACCGGGTTGGTGGCGAAGAATTTGTGGTTCTCGCCGAAGGGCAAGACATTGATCGGGCATCACAGCTTGCCGAACATTTGCGCGTACTGGTCGAGGTCAACGAACTCTCCCTGCAGCACAGTGTTTCGATTTCGATTGGAGTTGCCGAATTGAATGACGGCGAAACCAGCGAGCAATGGCTGTGCCGGGCAGACGATGCACTTTACGACGCGAAACGAGCTGGAAAAAATACGACCTCGATTGCCGACATCGCGTAACGTGTTCTCAATCCGTTTTCCCGCTCCGACAGAGTTACGCAAGCTGTTAGCTGGTGGCACCCCGATGTACTTCCGGCGACACCTCAATCCAGGTCGCTCTGCAATAGCCAATCGTCTCACCGCCTGTGCCGACCAGAATCGCTTCCGCGTATGATTTGCGCCCTTCGTGCGACAATTCGCGTGCCGCAACAACGCATCTTTCTCCCGCTGTTGGACGACGAAATATCTCCACGGTCTGCCGACCCAACAAAATGTGGCGCATTCCGGCAGGTGAACTGCAGGCATAGGCGGTCGGGCAGTCGAGTGCCGCCCAAACGAACTCGGGCAACACCGCGCCTTCATCATCGGCAAGATTCTGTCCCGGAACCCACGGCGCCGCCAGAACACCGCTCCACGATGCATCCCGTGCGTCAATCGGTCCGACATGGATACGCAGGCCATCGCCAATATCCCGCTGCGGACCACACACAAAGCAGGTTGGCAGGGTGTGCAAAGATTCTTCGAAAGTTCGTCCCGCCGCTTCCGTGGCCTGCTTGAACGTCGGTGCAGAAATGCGCACCGGGGCCAGGGAGACTGGTTTGCCGCTGCCAATCAGTCGCTCGCCATCGTACATCCCGACGCTGCCGTCCGCCTCCCTGCGCACGATCATTTCGTGGTCGATGGGTGGCGGACGGCGCAATGTCACCTCGGCCGCACCATCGATATAAGCTGCGATACGGCCGCAGGCGTAACCGCCATTGGCTGAGTTGGGCGGACCGATGAAGCGGCGCCGAATGCGAACTTCCCCAAGTGTCTGACCCAAGCCCATTGCCTCTCCCAATATTTTTTCAAGCAGTATTTACACGGACGCAGGTCGTCTGAATTCCAGCCATGCTGTATTGTTTTGCTGAATCGTCGCCATTGACAGACACTACAAACTGATCAAACTTATGACAGATTGCCGTGTCTCGAGGCTTGCTGACCCGTATTATACGTAGCAGCCATTCGACGCAAACCAGGAAACGCCTTATGCCAACTCAATCGTCAAGATCCTGCAGAACTCCTGCCAGTTCCCGGCAACGCTACAGGGTGCTTGCCGCGCTGACAATGGCATTCGCCTTAAGCGCCTGCGGCGGAGGTGGTAGCGGTGGCGGCAGTCTTGGCGGTGGCAATGGCGGCGGAAATGGGGGTGGGGGCGGCTCGAACAATAATTGGAAGCCCGGTGTTTTCATGGCCGCATCGACGTTCAGCGGGCATTGCCTCGCACCGCGCAGCGGCAGTAACGACCTGCAGGGATCCACCCTGGATGAAAACAATTTCCTGCGGTCTTACAGCAATAACACCTATCTATGGTATGACGAGATCGTCGACCAGGATCCGGGTATGTTTGCCACCGCCGCCTATTTCGACCAACTGGTGACCGAGGCGACTACCGCATCGGGCAACAACAAGGACAATTTTCATTTTTCCCTTTCGACCGACGAATGGATTGCCCTTTCGCAAGGTGGCGCATCGGCTGGTTACGGTACCCAGTTTGCATTGCTGAAAACCGCGCCGCCACGACAGATTCTGGTGGCCTTTACTGACCCGGGCACGCCGGCGGCTAGCGCTGCCCTCGCACGTGGCGCCGAAATTCTGCAAGTTGATGGCGTCGACGTCATCAATGGCAATGACGTCGATACATTGAACGCCGCATTTTTTCCGGCAACGGCTGGTGAGACTCACGAATTTGTCGTGCGCGATCTTGGCGCTGGCAGCACGCGCACTTTTATGATGACATCGGCAATTGTTACCTCCACGCCGGTGCAGAATGTACGCACTATTCCGACCGCACTGGGTAACATCGGTTACCTGTTGTTTAACGATCACATCGCAACCGCTGAGCGCGGATTATTCGATGCCGTTAACACGCTGAGCGCCGGCAACATTGTCGATCTCGTTATTGATCTGCGCTACAACGGTGGCGGTTTTCTGGATATCGCAAGCGAATTCTCCTACATGATCGCCGGAGCGGCCCAAACCAACGGACGCACGTTTGAATTGCTGACGTTTAACGACAAGCATCCTGACACTGACCCCGTTACCGGACAGCCGATCACACCAGTCGGCTTCCAGTCGCAGAGTCTGGGCTTTGATCCGTCACTGGCCACAGGCACACCACTGCCCTCCCTGAATATGTCACGGGTATTCGTGCTAACAGGCTCTGGTACCTGCTCGGCCAGCGAATCGATCATGAACAGTTTGATCGGCATCGGCGTCCAGGTGATTCAGATCGGCTCCACTACCTGCGGCAAACCCTATGGTTTCTATCCGACCGACAATTGCTCCACCACCTATTTTACGATTCAGTTTCAGGGTGAAAATGATATAGGCTTCGGTGACTATTCGGATGGGTTCACACCAATTAACGCCAATAACCAGATTCAGCCCAAGCTCCCGGGTTGCTTTGTAAGTGACGATTTCACCGCCGCCCTGGGCGACCCCACGGAAAATCTGTTGGAGACCGCGTTAAGCTATGCTGAAACCGGCGCCTGCCCGGCCGCCATCAGCAGCAGTCTGTCCACGTTATCGAAGACCAGCGTAACGGATGCCGATGCCATCGTGATTCCCAAATCTCCCTGGCACCAGAACCGGATCCTGAGGCCTTAACACATGACGTCCAACAGATTATTGCTGCTGTCACTTTTTCTGTCCGCAGGTTGCAGTACCTCGGCGATACAGGCTGACGTACCCGCGCTCCTGACCAATCCCGGCCCGGACACCCGCGAAGAAATTGAGCAGTCAATTTCGGCGGCTCTGGACGGTGCGGATATTACCATTGCAGAGGATGCGTTGACCCGTAACAGCGCCCTGATCATTGGGCGTGGCATGAAACGCAGCATCGAGAGGTCGCCCGAATTGGGGCGCGACCTGGGTCGGCCCGAGCATTTTCAACTGATGATTGATGGTCCACAATGCGTTCTCGTACACGCCAGCACCGGCTTGCACTGGATTCTTAAGGACGCCGAATGCGTGGCGGAATAGTCCCATTGATCTGACATGAAAAACCGGAACTATCTCGCCCTCGTGGTCCTCTTGTGCAGCCTTACCGAGGCTGCAACCGAACGCAGTCCCGCCGGCTTCGGCTCCGGCGAAAAACGCCTGGATGCGCTCATCAGGTTTCCCGAAATCGAAGTAGACATGGACAAAGAGTTCGGATGTCAGGGGATTTTGAAGGCAAATGGCAGACTGAGTGAGCGCGCCTGTTACCTGGTCGAGTCCAGGAACTCGCCGTACGTGGAGGCGATCGACAAAGCCGGCAAAAAAGCCCGCTTCAAGCCAGCGACCTACGACGGCAGGAAAATCGGCGTCTATTTTATGTACCGTGTTCGCTTCACTCGAAAAGACGGTGAGCAAGAGATCTTTCTTTACGCGAACCAGGCCTACCCGGAAAACCTCGCCGCCTACGGACCAGACCACATCGCCGCACAGCGCGGACTGACAAATGAGAAGTGGCAAAACGCCTGTCCGAGCCGAACGCGATTTATCGTCCTCGCGCGAGCCCACATTGCAGCTACCGGCGAGCAAAGCAGTATTAACATTACCCACGGCAGCGGACTTCCGATCAGCGATACCTGTCGAGGAGCGATTGTCGAGACCCTGGAACAGTCTGTTTTTATACCGGCCTATGCTGAGGGTGAAGCGGTGCCATCCTCGTATCTGGAAGCGTTCGGCAGCTAAGTGTCAGGTCACGGCGGCCTTGCCAAATTCAGGCGGCAGCACCGCTTCAATGCGCTCCATGACATCCAGTCGATGCACCAGGTCATGAATGTAATCCAGGTTGTCAGTTTCCAGAATCAGGACTTCACTCATATCGTAGGAAGCGATCCAGCTCTCGTACAGACGATCCAGTCGCTTCAGGTAGGCGAGCGGCACATTTTGCTCCATCTCGCGGCCTCGCAGCTTGATACGCTTGCGCAAAGTGCGCATCGAACAGCGTAAGTAGATCATCAAATCCGGTGGACGTATTGCATCGAGGATTGATTGATAGAAACCCCAATAGGTCTCCCAGTCCCGATCATCCATGCGCTTCATTTCGTGCAATGCCGTCGCAAATATTTCAGCATCTTCAAATATGGTGCGATCGAGCGCGACCACGCCCGCTGCACGGTCAAGCTCCAGATGCAGACGAAATTTATTGCTCAGGAAGTAGAGTTGCGAGTGGAAAGACCAGCGTTTCATGTCCTGATAAAAATCAGGCAGATAGGGATTGTCTTCGTTAGGCTCGTAAAATGGCAACACACCATAGGTGCGACTTAGAAAATCCACCAATGTCGATTTCCCCGCGCCCATATTTCCGGCGATGGCGATAGAACGTTTCATAGCGTGCCCGACAATTAACCGAACCCTATTCCGGCTCGGATTCGTACACCGGCACTCCGCCCACAACGGTTGTCAACACAGTGACGTCCTTGATGTCGTCAGGATCCATGGTCAAAAGATTTTCAGACAGCACCACATAGTCGGCCAGTTTTCCGACCGTTATTGTGCCCTTCAAATCTTCTTCAAATGCCGCATAGGCTGTGTTCAGCGTATAGGCCTTAATCGCCTCTTCGATAGTCAGTTTTTCCTGCGGAAACCAGCCGCCTTCGGGCTGACCCGACAATGTTTTTCGGGTAACCGCCGCGTACAAACCCAGCATCGGGTTCAGGTAGTACCTGGATGCGTTCGTTCCCGGTGAATCCGTACCAAAACTGACCACCGCGCCGGAGTCCCAGAGGCGCCGAAATGCATAAGCCCCACGCGATCGATCCCGGCCGATTCGTTCCTCCATCCAGCGCATGTCATCGGAAGTATGAAAGGGTTGAACCTCGGCGACGATATTCAACAAGCCGGCGCGCTCGATATCACGGTCCGTCATGATCTGCGCGTGTACCAGCCTGAAGCGACGATCTCGATCACCATTTTTGGCGATGATCCTTTCCAACATGTCCATCAGATATCCGTTGGCCTCATCACCGATCGCATGCACCGTGAGTTGCAAGCCGGCATTATCAGCCTGCAGCGCCAGTCGCTCCAGTCTGCTTTGCATCTTTTCTGGCGAATCGGGATCCCGTTCGAACGGGAACATGATGTCACGCCATATGCCACGGCTGGAGGGATTGTGTGTGTAGGGTTCATAAAAACGGGCTGAACTATTGCCCATAATGCCGTCGATCCAGGCTTTGACCGCACCGAAGCGAATCCACTCATCACCGAAGCCAACCCGAATTCCCAGCGACTCCATCGCATCCCATTTGTCCAGTGTCGGTCGATAGCGAACACGCGCGGTCATCAAACCCTCTTCACGCAGTTCCCGATAGATGTCGACCTGTACGGGTGCCGAGGTTACGTCAGAATAACTGGTCACACCGAGTTCGCGCATTTGCCGCCAGGCGCGCAATGTTTCCTGAATACGCTGCTCGCGCGTTGGTGCCGGAATAATATCGTTGAAAAACTGGCGAACGTTGTCACGCACCAGGACCGTAGACTCCACCGCACCGGAGACGGGATTGAACAGCGCACCGGTGGGCTCGCCGCGACGGTCTCTCTCAACCGCTATGCCTTCGGGATCCGGCACCCCTTTCTTGATACCGGCGAGTTCGAGCGCGGCACTGTTGGCAAGATAGACCTTACGATCGAAGCGCCGCACCAGGACCGGGCGATCGCGGGTAAATCCGTCAATCATGCCTTTGTTCGGTAAAAAGAAACTGCCGTACAAATCGTCCGGATTCACTTCCCGGCCCGCTTCGGCGACATCGCCCTCCGCCCAGGCTTCATAGGCCGACCAGTCACCGAGCGTAATCCAGGTCCCCGGCGAATAGCGTTCATGCACGTCGCGAATCCTCGCCACAAAACTGCGCTCATCGGATACATCAAGAAGACTCAAGCCATAAAGAAGCCGTCCCGTGCTTTCGAAGTGCACGTGATTGTCATTGAATCCCGGAATGACCAGTTTTCCCTGCAGATCAATCACACGAGTATTGGGACCACGATACTTGCCGACCTCGGCGGCGGAACCAACAAACAGGATACGGTCACCACGCGAGGCCACGGCCTCAGCTCGGGGCTGATTCTGATCAACCGTCCAGATAATGCCGTTTTTGAGAATCAGGTCCGCGGCCTGATCCTGAGCCACGGCTGCGGTCATCATCAGCAGGCAGGTCATTCCTGCCAGGTAGTGGTATTTCATCCTAATGGGACTCCCAGTCACACACGTCGCAATGCGGCGATATGCCGTTTTCCTCTAGCACATCAAAAATGAATTGCGTCCAGACTTCGTTCGGTGTCCAGACTGAATTCATGTCCTCTTTCGCAGCAGCGATCGGGACATCCAGGTAGATAACACGATACAACAGGCTGAATGCGGACGCACGAAAGTTGACCTGGCAATGCAGCAAGGTCTTTTTGGTCGGTGCCTGCCTCATCACAGCGGCGAACAGATAAAAGTCGTTACGGCTCGGCGCCGCAAACTCGACGGGAATGTGTACGTACTCCATGCCGAGGCCTTTGACAATACGATCTTCTCCCATCAGAGCGCTGTCCTGATCACTGTAGGCGAGGTAAATAATTCGTTCGAAGCCGTTCTTTTTCAGATCCTCAAGCTGCATTTCATTCGGTTGACCCGAACTCGAGTAAGCCGGCGAATACGATCGATAATTGCTGATGGCATCCAGGCTTTGTGCCGCAGCGGGCACGCTGAAAACCAGCGCAGCGACTATGGCCGGATAGTGCCAGGACTTCATTCGCGTCAATAACATGGCATACCCTCAATACCTCCGGAACGGATTCATTATCCACCTGAAATCACATAAGTAATAGCCGAAAAATCACTCGCCGATTACGGATGCTCCGCGACTGCGCATCGCATTACAGTACGAGTAATGGGGTCACTCCGGAGCGAGAAACGAAATGCCGACAAGTCATTCAATCCTGGTCATCATCGAACCTGATATTCATCCCTATGAAGTCATGGAGAGAGCAGCCTGGCTCGCGCGCATCAGTAATTGTTCACTGGATATCCTGTTGTGCGATACCGATGTGGGGCCTCTGCGTGAAGGATGGTATCTGTCGAATGAAGCCAGGGATATTGGTGAAAACATTCGAACCGCGCAGTTAGAGATCATCGAAGATCTGGCAAGCAACGCCCGGGAATTGGGCATCGAAGTCAGAACCAGCGTGCTTGAGGAACGGCCGATCGCGGAGGGAATTCTCTACCATGTACGCGAAAACACACCTCGTTATCTGATGAAGGGAACGCAATACCACACCGCCGCAGAGCGCTCGATCTTCGTCGATACAGACTGGCAACTGATTCGTAGCTGTCCGTGCCCGGTATACCTGGTAAAACCCAATGAGTTGCGTGAAAATCCGGTACTGCTTGCCGCAGTCGACCCAAGCCATAGTCAAGACAAGACAGCCGCACTGGATCAGATCATCGTGCAACAGGCGCAAGATATCGCGGCGGCGACGCAGGGTGAGGTTCACTTGCTGCACACTTATCACCGCATAAGCAGTATCGGTAATGAGGCGACTCGTACGTTCAAACCCATCCAGATTCCGATCGATAATCTCGACAAGAAAATCACGGCCGAGCATCGCGAAAAATTGCTTGAACTTGCCAATGCCTACGGCATTGATGAAGAGCATGTTCACCAGCTACCGGGGCGAACCAGAGAATTGCTGCCAACGTTTTCCCGCGCGCACAAAGTTGATATCGTGGTAATGGGTGCGTTGGCGCGTTGGGGGCTGAAACGTGCAGTGATAGGCAGCACGGCCGAGCGGGTGCTGGACCATTTGCCTTGTGATGTACTGATCGTGCGGGCCGCCGATTAATCGATGTGATAACGTGAGCCCTGTTTTGAGCGGGGGCGCGATTCATGAAGAGGCTGGTCATCACCTGTGGCGCATTGTTGATCGCGCTCTCTGCTAGCACTCACGTATTGACAGCTCTCGATGAACTGCTCGCAGGCCGGGGTTCAGACCTGAATCGCGACGATCCTGTGCTATTTTCGAAAAGAACTTTTCTAAGTTTCTCCGATTAAGCAAACGACTCCCAGAGGACAGCAGTGACCACAGCAACGGATTCCAGCCCGGAAAAGGGCCACCTCGTACGCGCCATAGGCTTTCTCGGTGTCGCGGTTCTTGCGCTGAATGCCGTCATCGGTGCTGGCATATTCGCACTGCCGGCAACGGTCACGGCACAAGCCGGACTGTTAAGCCCGTGGCTGTTTCTCATCATTGGCACACTGGTCATCACCATCGTCCTGACCTTTGCGGAACTTGCCAGCTATTTCAAGGAATCCGGTGGCCTGGTCCTGTACACAACCACCGCGTTCGGCCCGCTGGTTGGATTTGGCACCGGATGGATTTACTTTATCAGCCGAGTGTCGGCCTTCGCCGCCAATTCCACGGTGTTGGCGCTTTATCTTGGCACTGTCTGGCCATGGGTTGCGGCAGGCACCGGTCGCGCCGTGCTCATTACCGCATTGAGCGTCGCGTTGACCTACGCAAATTATACCGGCGTAAAAGATGGCGTGCGCATGCTGGCTGTATTTACCTTCATGAAGCTGGTGCCCATCTCATTGCTAATTATTTTTGGATTACAGCACGTTTCAGGCGACACATTTTTTCCGTCGGAATTTCCGGTCATTGAAGATTTCGGCGGCACCGTTCTACTACTGATCTATGCTTTCGTTGGATTCGAATCGACCAGCATTGTCTCCGGCGAAGCCAAAAATCCCAGGCGCTCGCTGCCGGTAGCGATGGTGAATACCGTGATCGGTATCGGCGTACTGTATTTCTTGATTGTCCTGGTCTACGTCTCGGTCCTGCCCAATGCGGGTGAGGAAGGCACCACACTGATTACCGTCGGCGAAGTTCTGTTCGGACCAGTCGGTATGATGGCCATAACGCTTGCTGCCGTTTTCTCTATCGGTGGCAATCTGGCCGCGATCATGTTGGCAGTCCCGCGACTCACTTTTGCCATGGCAGAACACCATTTGTTACCCAAGTGGTTTGGCGTGATCAACAAGAAGCACTCCACACCCGGTAACTCGATCATCTTCCTTGGCGCATTGGGCCTCGTACTTGCCCTGAGTGGCTCATTTGTACAATTGGCCGTCGCGAGCTCACTAACGCGACTGATTTCCTACATACTTTGTATCGCTGCCCTGCCGCGCATTCGCCAGCAGGCTGACGAACAAGTGCGGGCGGAAGCCTATCGTCTCAAGGGCGGCTATTTGATTCCCGGTATCGCGATGGTCGTGTGTGTCTGGATCGCCGCTCAGTCAAAGCTTGAGTCCTGGGTTTTCACTGGCGAGCTGCTGGCGATCGGACTGGTTTTCTACGGCATAGCGAGAGTGGCAAGAAAGCGACGCAGCAGCTAGTAGTCCAACAATGATGGACTACTAACAAGCGCTACCCGCCCTCCGCTGCAAGCGCCTCCAGGCGAGCGGCCTCGAATTCGTCGCCTTCATTCCAGACCGGCATTTCGTCTGCGTTCGCGATGGCGAGCCCCGTTTTGAATCCCAGAATCGCATCGGCAATCATGCCCTCGAAATTCCAGCTCGGGTCGTATTCATCGCTTGACTGATGGTAGTTCACATCGGTGTAGTGATTTTGCTGTTCTTTGCCCCACTCCGGTGACCGGTCAACGAAGTCGGTGCCAGTATCAAGGTACATGGCGGGTACGCCGATTTTGGCGAAATTAAACTGGTCAGAGCGATAAAAATAACCAAGGTCCGGAAATTGATCCGCCTTGACCACTCGCCCTTGCCCGGCGGCGATCGGCACCATGACAGCGTCGATGGAAGACTTGCCAAAACCGATAAACGTCAGATCATGAGTGTTGCCCCAGATGTTGCCGCCGTCAAAGTTGAGATTGGCCGCAATTTTTCCCGCTGAGAATGTAGGATTCTCCGCGTAATACTGTGAGCCCAGCAAACCCTGCTCCTCTGCACCGACCAATGCGAAGAGAACGGATCGGCGCGGTGCCTCCGGCATGGATTGCATCGCCTGCGCAATTGCCATTACCAGCGAGACCCCGGTGGCATTGTCGTAGGCACCGTTGTAAATCACATCGCCCTCGTCATTCGGTGTACCAATGCCCAAATGATCATGATGCGCCGTGTAGATAACCACCTCTTTGCTCAATTCCGGATCGCTGCCCGGTATCAGGCCCAGCACATTGGCGGTCGACACGCGATTCACCACCACGTCCATGCCAATTGATGTTGTGATGCCCAGCGGCACCGGCTCGAAGTCGCGATTGTCCGCGGACTCTCTCAGAAGGTCGAGATCGTAGCCGGCCAGTGCAAACAACTCCCTGGCCGCCGCTTCCGTAACCCAGGCGTTAACCTGGTTACGCGGCTCATCGCCAGCGGGCAATTCGAATTGCTCGCCCGTCCAGGAGGTCTGTACAACCTGAAACGGATAGCCGGCTGACGGCGAGGTATGAATAATGATTGTACCCACCGCCCCCTGATTGGCTGCGCTAAGATATTTGTAGTCCCAGCGCCCATACCACAGCCGCGTCGCACCGGCGAACAAATCCTCGTCCCAGTCCGGGTCATTGTTCATGATCACCAGCACCTTGCCACTCAGGTCCTGTCCCTTGAAATCGTCCCAGTCGTATTCAGGCGCCTGGATTCCGTAGCCTACAAAAACGAGTTCGGCGTCCTCTATCGCGGCCCGCGCGGACTGCACGCCGCTCGAGACGATGAACTGATCCCACTGCTGCAGTGACAGCGACTCATCACCGCGAGCAAACTGCCACTCGTCCGGCTGATGCGTCGTAACGCCAATAAGATCGAAGGGCTGTTGCCAGCTACCGTCCGCCGCGCCGGGCAAAAGACCGATTTCCTGCATGCGCTGCGCAAGATAATCTCTGGCCGCTATATCACCGCGACTGCCCGGGCCTCTGCCTTCATACTTATCATCGGATATCTCGATGATGATCTCACGCATCGATTCTTCACTTATTTCCCGAATGGCAGATTCCGCAGCAGAATTTTCGGCCGCCGGTGCACGCGCTAACGCCGTTGCCGGCGGCGCATCATCGCGGCTGCAAGCAGCGATGTTCAGCATGAAAAGGCAAGTAACGGTTGCGGCCAAGCATCGATATTTCATTGCGAAAAGACCTCGTTCAGGAACACCCACATGGCATCCCACGATCGATGATCGGCCGTAGGATCGTATTGCATTCCATTTTCCGGGGCATCCGCATCCGGATTGGTGAATGCGTGCATACAATTACCGTAGGCGTTTAATTGCCAGTCGGCGCCGCGCTCACCCATTTCTTCGCCAAATGCCACGACTTGCTCGGGCGGAGCCAATGGGTCCCGCCAGCCGTGCAGCACCAGAATTTTGGCGGCCATGGAGCGGCCCTCGGTATTACCCGGTGCGCCCAACAAACCGTGAAAGCTCACCACGCCGCACAAATCCGCGCCGCTGCGCGCCAGGTCCAAAACGCACAAGCCACCAAAGCAAAAGCCAATAGCGGCTGTACGAGCGCCGTCGACCTCTTTTTGCTGCGCCATCAGGTCGAGCGCCAGCTGCATACGATTCTGCAGGACCGCGCGATCATCCAGGAATGGCTGCATCAGCGCACCGTTTTCCTCCGGGCTGCCGCCGCGTACGCCCTTGCCATAGAGATCGAGAGCGAAGCCGACGTAGCCAAGTTCGGCCAGGCGTTCCGCCCTGCGATCCTCAAACTCTGAACGTCCGGCCCAGGCATGTGAAACCAGGACCCCCGGCCGCGGCCCCGCCTCGCTGGCATCCCATGCCATGTGCGCCTCAAGAACGGTATCACCGTCCTTATACTCCACGGATTGCGTCTGAATACTCATCTGCTGTCTCCCCGAATTACGGTCACCGAACGGCTAACTTGTATGAGAGTTGTGCCAATACCGCCAATGATAGCCGTCTTTTTCGTCCAATTGTCCGAGAATACGAAAATCGATCTTGCCGGACTCCGTCGCTTCCGAGCGAAGGATTTTGCGGTTTCGACACTCCAACTGTCGTTATGACTCGAATTTTCGGGTCAATTCGGCACGCTTTTCGGTTTTTTTGACCTCAGGGCTTGAGATTATCGCTGCCAGCGACGACAATAGCGCAGCAATTAAACCGTTGAAAGTTCTGAACTTACAATCATTTGGGTCGTCAAAGTGATCCGAATTGATCCGTACGGATCGTTTTTTTTCAGCGGGTCAAAGGGGATAAGGTTTGAACATCGAGATTACACCGTCCAAAAATAGTGTTGATTTCAGGGCGGGCGGTTTCTCTACGCTGCCCGCCGCGCTTGATTACGCAGCAACGGGCACCACCGGCACCAACTTTTTTACCGGCAGAGGCGAACAGTCCGCCCGCCTCCCATACCACGAACTGCGACGTCAGGCGCGCGTGCTGGCCCGGAAGTTGCTGGGGCTCGGCCTGCAAAAAGGTGATCGCATGGGACTGGTTGCAGAAACCAGTCCTGACTTCCTGGTGTTCTTCTTTGCCTGCCAGTATGCCGGCCTGGTTCCGGTCGCATTTCCGGCGACCCTGACCCTGGGCGGTCACGAAGCGTATGTGCAGCAACTGGCGAGACTCATTCGGGGTGCTGATGTCTCGGCGGCCATGGCCTCCAGTGGCTATCTCTCGTTTCTGCAAGAAGCCGTAGAAGGCTTCGATATCCGGTTTTTTGGTGACCCCGATGACTTCGCCAGACTTCCTGAAAGTCCGGAAGATCTACCCGTCATCGACGCCGACGACATCGCCTACATTCAATTCACGTCCGGCAGCACACGTTTTCCGCGCGGCGTGGTCATTGACCAGAAAACGGTCATGAACAATCTGACCGGCATCATCCGTCACGGCATCAAGATTCAAACCGATGATCGATTTTTTTCATGGCTGCCGTTCTATCACGACATGGGACTGATC
>CAYUOY010000045.1:0-11284 GCA_964446495.1 uncultured Woeseiaceae bacterium
GTACGCGTGCCGTCCTCGATGGCGATAATTACATCCTGAATGGCACCAAAATGTGGATCACAAACGCGCCCGAAGCGGACGTAACCATTCTTTACGCGGTGACAGGAGGCGATGCCGATCGTCCCAAGCTCAGTGCATTTATTATTGAGCGCAAGGCCGCTGGATTCTCCACCGCACAAAAATTGGATAAACTGGGGATGCGTGGCTCCGATACTGGTGAGATCGTCTTGCAGGATTGTCGCATACCGGTTGAAAACCGGCTCGGCGAGGAAGGCCAGGGCGCCGCGATCCTGATGAGTGGCCTGGACTATGAGCGCCTGGTCCTTGCGGCCGGTCCGCTGGGAATTATGCAGGCGTGTTTCGATCTGGTGATGCCTTATGTACATGATCGCAAGCAGTTTGGTCGGGCCATCGGCACCTTTCAGTTGATGCAAGGTAAGATCGCCGACATGTACACCACGATGAATGCCTGCCGATCGTATGTGTACGCCGTCGCCAGGGCGTGCGACGATGGACGCACGACCCGTTTCGACGCGGCTGGGTGCATTCTTCTTGCGGCCGAAAAGGCCACCTGGATGGCGGGTGAAACCATTCAGGCGTTGGGCGGCAACGGATATATTAACGAGTATCCGGCTGGCCGATTGTTTCGGGACGCAAAACTGTATGAGATCGGTGCCGGCACGAGCGAAATTCGCCGCATGCTGATCGGTCGTGAATTGTTCAATGCCACCGCCTGAATAAGACGTCACATGCCAAAAATCACAAGCAAGGCAAAACCAGATTCCAGCGACTTCGCGGCGAACGATAAGGCGAATCGAAAACTGGCGGCCGAGCTTCGTGACGCGGTTGCCAAAACATCAATGGGCGGTAGCGAGCGAGCGCGTAAAAAACACATTGCACGCGGCAAGTTGTTACCCAGGGATCGGATTCGAAAACTGGTTGATCGCGGTGCTCCATTTCTCGAGATCGGACAGCTGGCGGCCTACGGAATGTATGACGACGCCGTTCCGGCGGCCGGCATCATTGCCGGCATCGGTCAGATCAACGAGATCGATTGCATAATCGTGGCCAACGATGCGACCGTCAAAGGGGGTACTTACTACCCTTTGACTATTCGCAAGCATTTACGCGCACAGGAAATCGCCGCACAGAACCGGCTGCCCTGCGTCTACCTGGTTGACTCCGGAGGCGCATTCCTGCCCCTGCAGGACGAGGTGTTTCCGGATCGCGATCACTTCGGTCGCATTTTCTACAATCAGGCGAATCTTTCGGCGCAGGGAATTCCGCAGATTGCTGCCGTGCTGGGCTCCTGTACTGCTGGCGGTGCGTATGTGCCAGCCATGTGTGATGAAGCCGTGATCGTCAAAAAGCAGGGCACGATTTTTCTTGGCGGCCCGCCGCTGGTCAAGGCGGCAACCGGCGAGATTGTCGATGCGGAAACCCTCGGTGGAGGTGATGTCCATTCGAGAATCTCCGGCGTTACGGACTATCTTGCCGACGACGATTCACATGCACTGGAAATCGTGCGTGAGCTCGTGAGCAATCTGAACTGGCGAAAGGATAACGGGCTTCGCAATCGGGAACCGGTCGAGCCGCTGTATGCGGCCGACGAATTGTATGGAGTCGTCTCGCGAGACTTTCGCTTTCCCTACGATGTTCGGGAAGTCATCGCGCGAATTGTTGATGGTTCGGAGTTTCAGGAATTCAAAGCGCTCTACGGGCCGACGCTCGTATGCGGTTTCGCCCACTTGTACGGCTACCCCATCGGAGTTCTCGCCAACAACGGCATCTTGTTTTCGGAGTCGGCACAAAAAGGCGCTCACTTTGTCCAGCTGTGCAATCGGCGTGGCATCCCTATCGTTTTTCTGCAAAACATCACGGGCTTCATGGTGGGTAAGAAATTTGAGCACGCTGGCATTGCGAAAGATGGTGCGAAAATGGTCAACGCTGTCGCCACCGCCACGGTGCCAAAATTTACTGTCATTATCGGCGGCTCTTTCGGCGCCGGAAACTACGCCATGTGTGGTCGTGCGTATGATCCGCGCATGATGTGGATGTGGCCAAATGCTCGAATTTCCGTAATGGGTGGTGACCAGGCGGCGATGGTCTTGTCGACCGTGAAGCGTGACGGCATGGAATCGCGGGGTGAGAAATGGACTCAGCTGCAGCAGAAGAATTTTGAGAAAGGAATCAGCAAACAGTACGAAAAACAGGGACATCCGTTTTACGCGAGCGCGCGGCTGTGGGATGACGGTGTCATTGATCCCGTCGACACCCGTGGCGTTCTGGGACAGGCGATATCCATGTCGCTGAACAATCCCGGAAGCAGCGAATCGGCGTACGGTATTTTTCGTATGTAGATTAAAGTCATAACATCCGTGGCGTGTCTCGACGAATGGCCGAATATTGTATGATGCGGCGCTGGATGGATTTGGATATTGGTATGACCTCAAGGCAAGAGCAGTTTTCGGGTACGAAAGACGTTCGGGACGCGGATCAGCTCGATATTGGTGCCCTCAATGAGTATTTACAGGCGAACATAGACGGCTATGGCGGCCCGCTGTCTCTGAAGCAGTTCAAAGGCGGCCAATCGAATCCAACCTACCTGTTGCAGACGCCGAACGGCGAATATGTCATGCGCCGCAAACCATCCGGGAAACTGCTGAAATCGGCCCATGCGGTTGATCGTGAGTTTCGAGTGATGACTGCCTTGTACGAGGCCGGGTTTCCGGTGCCGCGTCCATATGTCCTGTGCACTGACGAGTCGGTTGCCGGAACCATGTTTTACGTCATGGAATACGTACAGGGTCGTATTTTCTGGGATCTGGATTTACCCTCATGCGACCCGGACGAACGTGCAGCGATTTATGAACAGGTTAACGTAACCCTCGCCCAGCTACACAATTTTGATTTTGCGAAACTGGGCCTTGAGGATTTCGGCAAGCCGGGCAATTATTTCTCACGTCAGATTTCCCGCTGGTCGGGTCAGTATGCAGCCTCCGAGACCGGTAAGGTTCCGGCGATGGATCGACTGATCGCGTGGTTGCCGGAAAATATCCCGGATGACGAGTCTTGCAGTATTGTTCACGGCGATTATCGGCTCGATAATATGGTGATTCATCCCGACGAGCCACGGGTATTGGCGGTGCTGGACTGGGAGTTGTCTACCATCGGTCATCCATTAGGCGATTTCACGTATCACTTGATGGCCTGGCAATTGCCCGATATCGGCATCGGATCCGCCGGCCTCAAGGGCAAGGATCTGGAGGCACTCGGGATTCCGGGGGAAGAAGAGTACCTCGCCGCCTATTGTGAACGTACCGGACGATCCGCTGGAATATCCAACCGGGATTTCTACTCGGCGTATAACTTCTTCCGTATCGCCGCGATTTTGCAGGGTATTGCCGGTCGAGTTCGTGATGGTACAGCGGCCAGTGCACATGCCGAGCGAGCCACCAGGGCGGTGGTGCCACTAGCGGAGATGGGATGGGAGTTTGCGATGCGGGCACGCTAGTACCTGTTGAAAAATCCATGGACGAATTTTTCAGCAGACTGCTAGTATTCGTCCTCACGGTCGAGTGACGATCGGAAACCTGGTTTAAGATAATGGCGATTGACTACGACGCGCTCATGGCAACGCGAGTTGACAATGAGGTTTGCGAATACACGGACAAGGATGCTCTGCTGTATGCACTGGCGGTCGGCTTTGGTAGCAATCCGCTTGATCGCAAAGAATTGCCGTATGTCTACGAGGGAGCATCGCTACGGACCGTGCCGACGCTCGCGAGCATGTTGCTGCCATCGACCTTGTTGGATAATTGTGGCTGGGACTACGATCGTGTTCTGCACAGCGAACTGAAACTGGAGTTGTATCGTCCATTGCCACCGGCCGCACGATTGCTGACCAATCGACGTGTGATCGCCGTTCATGACAGGGGTGCGAACCGGGGTGCGAAGATTCTCATAGAGTCCGAGGTTCGGTTGGCGAAAGACGATACGGCGCTATTTACGCTGGGCAACACACTGCTGGCTCGTGGCGATGGCGGCTTTGGCGGCTCCCGGGGACAGAGCGCGGCACCGCACCGATTACCGAGAAGGCCGCCTGACCTTGTTTGCGATCTGGCGACCCGTCCGGACCAGGCTCTGCTGTTTCGTCTCTGCGGGGATCGTAATCCGCTGCATGCGGACCTGGACCTGGCGGCTCAACTTGGATTTGACGCGCCGATTCTGCATGGCCGCAATACCTGTGGTGTGGCGTGTCGCGCCATACTCCAGACTATCTGCGACTATGACTTTACGTTAATCACCGGTTTTGAGGCCCGCTTCTCTGCGCCCGTTTATCCGGGTGACCTGATCAGTACGGAGATGTGGCAGGACGGTAATATCGTGTCATTTCGCTGCGTGGTCAAGTCGCGAAACGTGGTGGTGATCAACAATGGCAAGTGCACGCTCGCGGGCTGATCTGCGCCGGAAGAGGAACTGGAAATGGCTGAAAGAGTTATTGTAATCATCGAAAACAACGTCGCGACGGTGACACTGAACCGTGCGGATAAACACAATGCGGTCGATGTGGCGATGTTCGAGGCGCTGATTGAAACCGGTAAGACGCTGGCAGAAAATAAATCACTACGAGCCGTCGTTTTGCACGGCGCGGGAGAGAGTTTCTGTGCCGGGATCGACGTCTCGGTGTTTGCAGGTAAGGGCATTGGTGCATCTGGCGCCGGAAACCTGCAACCACGTCCTGATTCGCCGGCCAACTTCTACCAAAGTGCCGCCTATGTCTGGCGTGAACTGCCGGTGCCGGTTATTGCGGCTTTGCATGGCGTGGTGTATGGGGCTGGACTACAGATCGCGCTTGGTGCTGATATCAGGTATGCGACCGCCGAGGCCCGAATTGCGGTAATGGAAATCAAATGGGGCCTCATCCCGGATATGGCGATATCGACTACATTGCCGCATTTGATAGGAGTAGATAAGGCGGCTGAAATGGCCTGGACAGGCAAAGTTGTGAGCGGCACTGAGGCCAGCGAAGCCGGTCTGGTTACGGCGATCCATGAGGATCCATTGGCATCAGCACAAGAGCTCGCGCAGACCATCGCCGGAAAGTCACCGGATGCGATTCGAGCCATCAAGAAACTGTTTTATCAGGCCTGGAAGACGGAAGCGGCTGATCTGTTGCGCCTCGAAGCCGAACTACAATCCAAAATCATGATGTCTCCCAACCAGATGGAAGCCGCAAAAGCGAACGTAGAAAAGAGAACGCCGGATTTCGGCGATAGCATTATCTGAGCGCTGCTATTTTCCACCGGAATCAGGAAGATCGGGCGTCAGATCGAGCGGCTGCGGCAACACCGTCGGATTGGTCCGCTGATGTGCTGAGTCGGGCGGGTAATGGATTCAATCCGCGGGTCAGAATCGTCGGAAACTCGGCCACAATACTCCGGGCCATGTTGCGTTTGCCGTGATACCACTTCGGCACCCAGTTGATTGACCCCATGATCGCATTGCCGGTCATGCGCACATCGCAATCGACAATGCTCCCGTCCACAATGCCGGTCGCAAGTATCGCTTCGAAAGCAGCACTGTGTTGTCGGGATATTTCCAGAATCTCGTTTCTATGGATGGGTTTCAATGACGGTATTTCACTCATAATCGCGACTGGACCACGCTCCCCGACCATGATCTCCAGGTGATAGCGAAGATAGAGACGTGCTTGATCCAAGCCGTTCCGGCCTTCCGAGCAGGCCCTGTCCAGCGCTTCCTTGCCCAGCTCCGCGGCGCGCAGGTAGCACTGGTAAACCAGTTCTTCCTTGTTCTTTACGTAATAGTACAGCGCGGCATCCGTGAGCCCGAGGCGGTCGGCCACGTCTTTCAGCGACGTACCGCTAAAACCCTTTTGGTTAAAGCAGCTCGCGGCGGCCTTCAGAATCCGGTCGCGTTGCGCTTCAAAGCGAGTTTCCCGTGCAACTTGGCTCATAAGCCCTTGAGTTCTGTCATCGAGTGCATTATTTTAATCTACATTAGAATTTTTGCAACGCCAGAAGCCACTGATTTTATTGCCAAATCGGTGCATTTTGTGGCGCTCTTCAATGAAAAATCATCGGAGGATTGCACTCAATGAGTAGTGTTCCCAATGATCTGCCGCGAGTCTCTGGCGAAACGGCCCCGGGTCCTTTGCGTTTTATCACGGCCGCGTCACTATTTGACGGGCATGATGCCGCCATAAATATCATGCGCCGATTGATCCAGGCGAATGGCGCCGAAGTCATTCACCTGGGCCACAATCGAAGTGTCGACGATATCGTTCGTGCGGCCATCCAGGAGGATGCCGATGCGATTGCCGTCAGTTCCTATCAGGGCGGGCACAATGAATTCTTTCGTTACATGATCGACCGCCTGAAGGAGTCTGGTGGAGGTCATATTCGGGTTTTTGGCGGCGGTGGAGGCACCATCACTCCGGCAGAGATACAGGCGCTGACGGAATACGGCGTCGAACGCATTTACCACCCGCATGATGGTATGGCGATGGGTCTTCAGGAGATGATCCAGGATCTCGTAGCGAGGGCAGAGAAATCACGCATTGATACAACCCCTCCGGTCGAGGCAAGGCTGGAAGAACAGACCGGTATCGCGGCCACCATATCCGCGATTGAAGAAGGCGTTTTCGATGCGGCCGCAATGGCCAGTTTGCGCAAAGCCTGGCAGGTCAGGTCAGGAACCGTTCCTGTCATCGGTATTACCGGCACGGGTGGTGCCGGAAAGAGCAGTGTCACGGATGAAATTCTTAATCGTACGCTGACGAGTTTTCCGGAGATGCGGGTCGCGGTACTTGCTGTTGATCCGTCCCGACGCAGAACAGGCGGTGCGTTGCTAGGGGATCGAATTCGCATGAATACGTTGCGGTCGGAGCGAATTTACATGCGCTCGATTGCAACCCGACGGCAACACCTCGCAACCAGTGAAATGCTCGGCGATCAGATTTTGTTCCTCAAGTCTTTGGGCTTCGATCTGATCATTGTTGAAACAGCCGGCATTGGCCAAAGCGACAGCGAGATCGTCGACCTGGTTGATTTTTCGGTTTACGTGATGACCAGCGACTACGGTGCGGCCAGTCAGTTGGAAAAAATCGACATGCTGGACTATGCGGACCTGATCGTATTGAACAAGTATGACAAGCGCGGTGCAGAAGATGCTTTGCGTGATATCCGCAAGCAGTGGAAGCGCAATCAGGTCAAATTCGATCTCGACGACAGCAATGTTCCTGTCTACCCGACGATTGCCAGCCAGTTCAATGATCCGGGCATTACACGTATGTTTGCCGGGTTGTTTCGCAGACTTGCGGAGAAAATGTCACTGGTCCGGGATGACTGGGACCCGGGTATCGACTGTGTGGAAGAAGAATCGAGAGCTGTGGCGATCATTCCCGGCAGTCGTACTCGCTATCTTGCCGAAATCAGTGAACAGGGGCGCGCCGCCAATGCCTCAGTGTCTGCGCAGGCGGATGCCGCCAGTCGCCTGCAGCATTTGTATGAGGCACTGAAAATGCTGCGGGACCCGGCCTTGCCGGGCGAGTTCAATCGTTATGCGGACGAGAAACTAACGGACGCAGCGGATGCGTCCCTTGCGTCATTACGTCACCGCTACCAGGAAGTCCTTGCAGAACTGGACAGTGATTCGATCAGCTTGTTGCGCACCTGGCCTGAGCGAAAGGCAGGGGTCTGCGGTGAGCAGTACAGCTACGAAGTGCGCGGCAAGGAGATCAGTGGTGCCAACTATGTAGAGAGTCTGAGCCATCAGAAAATTCCTAAAATTTCGGCTCCCGGCTACAAGGATTGGGGCGAGCTGCTCAAATTCCTGATGAAGGAAAACCTGCCGGGCGCGTATCCCTACACGGGCGGTGTCTACCCGTATCGCCGGCGTGGCGAGGACCCGACCCGTATGTTTGCGGGCGAGGGAACGCCGGAAAGAACCAATCAGCGTTTTCATTACCTGTCTCAGGGACAAAATGCCGCACGTCTGTCTACCGCGTTCGATTCCGTGACGCTTTACGGAGAAGACCCGCACGAGAGACCCGATATCTTCGGCAAGGTTGGAAATTCCGGTGTGTCAATCGCTTCGGTCGATGACATGAAAAAACTGTATTCAGGCTTCGACCTGTGCGATCCGATGACGTCGGTATCGATGACGATTAACGGTCCGGCACCCATGATGCTGGCCTTTTTCCTGAACGCGGCAATCGATCAGCAAGTCGAGAAACATCTGAAAGAAAATGGTCATTGGGATAAAACACGGAAGAAAATTGACGCCTGGTTCAAGGGCCGGAAAAGACCGGCATACGCTGGGGACTTGCCACCGGGAAACGATGGTTTGGGCCTGGGGCTGCTGGGAATTTGCGGTGACGAGCTGGTCTTGCCTGAGGTCTACGAGAAAATTCGGACAGCAACGCTGGGCTCAGTTCGTGGCACGGTACAAGCCGACATTCTCAAAGAAGATCAGGCGCAAAATACGTGCATCTTCTCGACCGAATTCGCCATGAAAATGATGGGCGATATGCAGCAATATTTCATTGACCATAATGTTCGAAATTACTACAGCGTATCGATCAGCGGCTATCACATTGCGGAAGCCGGAGCGAATCCAATCAGCCAATTGGCGTTTACCTTGTCGAACGGTTTCACCATCGTTGAGTACTACCTGGCGCGTGGCATGAAAATCGACGAGTTCGCCCCCAACCTGAGTTTTTTCTTTTCCAATGGCATGGATCCTGAGTATGCCGTCATTGGACGGGTCGCGAGACGGATCTGGGCGCGCGCCATGCGCGAGCGCTATGGGGCGAGCGCCCGTAGTCAGATGCTGAAATACCATGTGCAAACCTCGGGACGTAGTTTGCATGCCCAGGAAATCAGCTTTAATGATATTCGTACGACTCTGCAGGCACTGTATGCCATGTTCGACAACTGCAACAGTCTGCATACCAATGCATTCGATGAAGCCATTACAACGCCGACGGAAAAATCAGTGCGGCGTGCGGTTGCCATTCAGCTGGTGATCTCACGCGAGCTCGGTCTCAATTATTGCGAAAATCCCTGGCAGGGATCATTCATCATTGATGAGCTGACGGATTTGGTGGAGGAGGCGGTATACGCGGAGTTCGACCGTATCTCCGAGCGCGGCGGTGTATTGGGTGCAATGGATACCATGTATCAGCGTGGCAAGATTCAGGACGAGAGCCTGTACTACGAAAGCAAAAAACACGACGGTTCCTACCCATTGGTGGGAGTCAACACCTTCCTGCCCAAGGAAGGCCAGGAAGATGAAGCGCACGGGCAGGAACTTATACGCTCGACTGATGCGGAAAAATCGCAACAGATTGAGAATGTGCGAATGTTTCAGGATGCGCACACGAGTGACGCAAGTGAGGCTATTGTCGCGCTGCAGGATGTGGCACGATCAAGGGGCAATGTGTTCGCGGAACTTATCAACACTGTCAAGTCCAATTCGCTAGGCCAGATTTCGGCGGCGCTGTATGAAGTTGGCGGTGAGTACCGGCGCAATATGTAGTCACGGCAATGACTTGCCCTGATATATCGAAGAATCCAGAACGGGAAAAACAATTGATCAACAACGGAAAACTTAAGTCACTATTCGTTACGCCGGCAATAATGATTAGCATGATCTTATTCATCTACTCGATGGTGAGGGCGCTCGCGGTCAACCCCGACTGGCTCGGGTGGGTCGGCGCCGCGATAGCCGCCTTGCCTATACCCATTCTGATGGGACGCCTCATGCTGACGTCGACGGCACGCACGGCAGATAATTTGCCATTGTCGTTGTTGTTGTCGCTCGCGGGCACCGCCCTGGTGACCTGGGAATTGTATTTCGAAGGGACGGCGGACATGCTGGCACTGGTCTGCGCCCTCACCGCAACCGCGATCATCTTCCTCTATGTATTTTGGTATTCCCGATTCGGCCGGCATGAGAATGCGCGCTTAGGTGTCGGCAACAAATTGCCGGAATTCGAGTTCAGTGATCTGGACGGGAATGTGTTTCGATCGTCGGAATTAATCGGCAGCCCTGCTGTTCTGCTGTTTTATCGGGGCAATTGGTGCCCTTTATGCATGGCGCAAATCGGTGAGTTGGTCGATCGCTACCAGCAAATGGAGGATTTGGGTATCAGCGTATGCCTGATAAGCCCGCAATCTCAGGGACATAGCCAGGCGCTCGCCAGGAAGCACAAAGTGCCGTTTCGTTTCCTGGTGGATTACGAAAACAAGGTGGCCGAATCGATGGATATCGCCGTGAAAAACGGGGTGCCGGCCGGTGTGCCGGGCGGCTACGATCCCGATACGGTAATGCCGACCCTGATTGTGACCAACGCGGCTGGCACGATTGTTTTCTCGGATCAGACGGATAACTACAGGGTTCGGCCGGAACCGGACATTTTCCTGGCAATCCTGAGGCGCGCACAGGCCATGGAGTCATGAGCGACGAATTACCAAAGAGTTTTCTCGACAATCCGACCCTGTATGAAGGTACTTACCTGGAGTTTCTTGGTTTTCGACTGACCACCTTGAAAAAAGGATTCGCGCACCTCGAGATGCCGGTCCGAAACGAGCATCGCAATACCGTCGGTTACCTGCACGGCGGTGTAATAGCCTCATTGCTGGATATTGCGGGCGCCGTTTGTGGAAGCTATGGAATTTCTGATGATTTTGTTTCCGTCACGATCAATCTGAACTGTAATTTCATGTCGCCGCATCGTGCAGACATCGTGATTGCCGAGGCAGAGCTCGTACGGGAAACGAACAGCCTGTTTTTTGCTCAGGCTAAATTGTTTGATCCGGAAAACAACCGCTTGTGTGCGACCGCAACCGGTACCTATAAAAAGCAGAAACGTAAATCAAACGTGCCGACTGGCTAAGCAACACGTGAGGAAACACTAATGGATCGATTCCGACTCGAAAACAAGGTGGCGTTAGTTACCGGTGCCGGTTCAGGTCTGGGAAGACAATTCGCCCAGACGCTTGCTGAAGCTGGCGCGTCAGTCGTACTGGCGGCACGCCGACGCGAAAAGCTTGAAGAGACGGCGGAGAGTATTCGTAGCGCCGGTGGTGCTGCAATTTGCGTGGATCTCGATGTCACTGATTCGGCCTCGGTTGGCGATTGTTTCAAAGAGATGCATGAACAGGTTGGCGTGGCCGACATTGTGGTCAATAACGCGGGCATAGCACGCCAGGCCTTTCTCACCCATATCACTGAAGAGGATTGGGATGCCGTGCTGGAT
>CAYUOY010000045.1:11294-25202 GCA_964446495.1 uncultured Woeseiaceae bacterium
TACCAATCTTAAGGGTGTGTTCCTGGTGGCTCAGGCAGCGGCTCGTGCGATGATCGGCGCTGAAAAACCCGGCAGCATCATCAACATCTCGTCTGTACTCGGCGTAAGAGTCAGCAAAGCCCTGGCTTCCTACATTGCCGCGAAAGCGGGTGTCGCTCACCTGACTCAGGCCATGGCGCTCGAATGGTCCCGCAATAACATCCGCGTCAATGCGTTGGCACCGGGTTACTTTGTGACTGAGATCAACCAGGCAGATTTTGATCGGGGCGCAGCAGAAATGGTGAAAAAAGCGGTGCCGATGGGGCGAGTCGGCGAACTTCCCGAGATAGCAGGGCCGCTGTTGCTACTGGCATCGGACGCAGGCAGTTACATGACGGGCAGCCTGATCGCTGTAGACGGTGGCCATCTCTGCGCCTCACTCTAGCTGTCTGTTAAAAAAACCGTCCATGGCATTTTCAAAACCGCCATTCGACGAAATGTAAGCTATGACCAGTAACGGGTAACCTGCCATGGGCCCACTCCAGGGATTCAAGATCATCGAAATGGCTGGCATCGGGCCGAGCCAGTTTTGCGGCATGCTGCTTGCCGACATGGGGGCGGAAATACTGCGGATAGAGCGACCGCAGAAAAAGGCCGACGACTTCGTCGTACCGACGAAATTCGATTTGATGAACCGAAGCCGCCAGACGCTGGCCGTGGATCTGAAAAAAGCAGAAGGCGTTGGCCTGATCCTCACCCTCTGCAAGTCGGCTGATGCGCTATTCGAGGGATTCAGACCGGGCGTAATGGAACGCATGGGATTGGGCCCCGACGAATGCACGCCACAAAACAAGGCGTTGGTGTACGGTCGCATGACTGGCTGGGGCCAGGATGGTCCGCTGGCCAAAACGGCCGGACACGATGGCAATTACATCGCATTGGCGGGAGCACTGGCTGCCATCGGAGAGAAAGATCAACCACCGACAATGCCACTGAATCTGGTCGGTGATTTCGGCGGCGGGGGTACCTACCTGGCGATCGGAATTCTCGCGGCGTTGCTGGAAGCGAGTCGCAGCGGCGAAGGCCAGATTGTCGATGCCGCGATGACCGATGGCACGGCGTCGCTAATGACCCTGTTCTACGGCCTGCGAGCAGGCGGGCTCTGGAGCGAAGAACGCGGCAGCAACCTGCTGGACGGAGCGGCGCCGTTCTACCGCAGCTACCAGACCCGCGACAACCTGTCGATTGTGGTGTGCGCCCTCGAAGGCCGTTTCTACCGGGAACTGCTGCAACTGTTGTCTCTGGATGACGTTGATCCAACCAAGCAACACGACCGCCGCACCTGGCCCGCTCTGACACAAAGATTTGCATCGATTTTCGTATCCAGGACCCGGGACGAATGGTCGAAACAATTCGCCGCCACGGACGCCTGCGTTGCCCCGATTCTGTCGATGTCGGATGCGATCACCCACCCCCACAACCAGGCTCGCCAAACTTTCGTAGAAGTAGATGGCATTACCCAACCCGCCCCGGCCCCGCGCTTCTCCCGGACCGAGTCGGAGATCCAACAAGCCCCCAAACCCCCAACAAAACCGACCGCGACTCTCCTGAAATCCTGGAACGTCTCAGCCGAAGACATTGCGCGTCAGGTCGAATCAGGCACCACCACCCCATAACGACAGTAGCAAGCGAGATCAGTCCCGGTGGTGGGTCCCCCTTTCGGGCGAGTTAAGGCCCTCCGAGTTCGAAAGGGGGACCCACCACCGGGACTGATCGTCCCGCCACAAAGACCTCTTCTCGAGCGAGCCAAGGCCTTCCGAGTCCGAAAGGGGGACCCACCACCGGGCCTGATTGTCCCGCCACAAAGACCCCTTCTTGAGCGAGCCAAGGCCTTCCGAGTCCGAAATGGGCCCCACCAAAGGGACTGATTGTCCCATCATCACCAGTCCTTAACCGGCAAGTCAGCGCTCTTCAGTATCGAATCGGTATCACGACCGGCGCCTGACAATTGCGACCACATTTGCATCGCGAAATCATCTTGCCCCGCACCCAAGACCTCCGTATACTCACTTGCTTGTTGCCAACAAGTATTATGATAGACAGTTTAAGTCATTGTTTTTAAACGAGTCGAGCCCCGACACCTAGTTAATGGTCATTGACCCAAAGCACACATCGCCCACCCCCCAGCCGCTGACGCAGGCCGAACGCACGGCGATCTCGGATCGTGCGATGCTGGATGCGGCGATTGAGTTGATACTCGAACACGGCCTGGAAAAAACGACATTGCAGTCGATTGGTGAGCGCGCCGGCTACAGTCGAGGCTTGGCCACCTACCGATTCGGTTCGAAAGCAGGGTTGTTGGATGAAGTATGCAAGTCGATCTCGAGGCGCTGGCTCGACTTTCTGAACGATCGGGTGGGCAAGCAGATCGGCATCGATGCGATGTGCACGGCGCTGGATTCGTTTTTCGAATTTATCAGTCAATATCCGAGTGATGCACAGGTGTTGCAGATTTTGTACGGTGGCGCAGCGAGCCCAACGTCAGAATTTCGCCAGACCTCGGCGAACATACATCAGAGCCAGATGGATGATGTGGCGACATGGGTTACGGCGGGAGTGGCCATAGGCAGTATCCGCAACGATGTGGACCCAAAGAGTGTCGCCGTGCAATACATTGCGTACATATCCGGCATGACCTACCTGTGGTTAATTAATCCGTCATCCGTTGATTTTCAAAAAGCGAACGATGACATGAAAACGCACCTACGACTTTCACTTCAAACCAGCCTGGAAAATACAGCAAGGATTACAACATGACTGACGCTTATATCTATGATCATGTACGCAGCCCACGAGGCCGTGGACGCGCCAACGGATCGTTGCATGAAATCACGCCAATTGAGCTTGCCTCACAGGTACTCGCGAGTATTCGAGATCGAAATGGGCTGGATACGAGCAAGCTGGACGATGTGGTGCTGGGATGCACGGCGCCGGTGGGAGAGCAAGGATCGTGCATAGCCCGCAGCGCTGTGTTGAATGCGGGATTTGCGGAAAATGTGCCGGGCAAACAACTCAATCGATTCTGCGCGTCGGGGCTGGAGTCCGTGAATACGGCGGCCGCACAGATAATGGCGGGACAGTCGGATCTGACGATCGGCGGCGGTCTTGAGCATATGTCGCGAGTGCCGATGGGTTCGGACTCCGGAGCCATGCATGCGGACCCCTCTATCGCTTACAAAACCTATTTCGTACCGCAAGGAATTGGCGCTGACCTTATTGCAACGCTGGAGGGTTTTTCACGCGAAGATGTGGATGCTTATGCGGCTGAGAGCCAAAAGCGTGCCGCACACGCCTGGGACGAGGGTTATTTCGATAATTCAGTCGTGCCAATCAAAGATCTACTGGGAATGACCTTGCTGGCGAAGGACGAGCATTTGCGACCGGGGACGACCGTCGAGGATCTGGCGGGTCTCAAAGCCGCCTTCGAGATTCCGGGTCAGCAAGCCGGATTCGATGCGGTGGCGTTGCAAAAATACCCACAGGTTGAGGCAATCAATCACGTCCACACGGGCGGCAATTCGAGCGGAATCGTTGACGGTGCCGCCGCCGTCCTTCTTGGCAGCGAGGAAATGGGCAACGCATTGGGGCTCAAGCCCCGAGCACGAATCCGGGGATTCTCATCGATCGGTACGGATCCTACCATCATGCTGACAGGCCCCGTCCCATCTGCCGAAAAAGTATTGAAACGATGCGGTATGACGACCAGCGATATTGACCTGTTTGAACTCAATGAAGCCTTTGCCTCGGTGGTCATGCTTTTCATGCAACGTCTGGATATTCCGCATGACAAGATCAACGTCAATGGCGGGGCCATCGCGATGGGACACCCGCTTGGCGCTACCGGAGCAATGATTCTTGGCACGGTTCTCGACGAACTGGAACGTCGCGACCTGAATACGGCGTTGATCAATCTTTGTGTCGGCGGCGGCATGGGCACGGCAACCATCATTGAACGAGTTTAGGGATACGAGCATGAAGACAATTGACTACAGAGTAGAAGCCGATGGCGTGGCGATCCTGACGATCGATGTGCCGGAAAAACCGATGAACATTATGACGCCGGAATTCCTGCAGGATCTGACCGATGCGGTAGCAAAGATCGGCGACGATGCGGACGTCAAAGGTGCGGTCATAACGTCCGGGAAAGATTCTTTCATGGCCGGTGCGGATCTAAAAGGTCTGGTCGAGACGTTTGATGAGCGAACGGACGCTGCCGAGGTATATGGCTGGTGTCGTGGCCTGCAACAGAGCCTGAGAAAACTGGAGACTTGTGGCAAGCCCGTTGCGGCGGCAATTAATGGCACCGCGCTGGGTGGCGGGCTCGAAATATGCCTCGCTTGCCACTACAGAGTCGCTGCGAACAATCCAAAATCCGTGCTTGGTTTGCCGGAGGTGCAGGTTGGGCTGTTGCCAGGTGGTGGAGGAACACAACGGTTGCCGCGCCTGATAGGTATTGAGCCGGCATTGCAACTCATTACACAAGGGAAACACGTCAAGCCGGCCGAAGCGCTGGAACTGGGAATAGTTGACAAGCTCGTTGAGCCAGGAACAGAAGTCGACGTCGCCCGAGCGTGGGTGCTCGAGGATGGTGAACATGAGCAGCCCTGGGACAAGAAAGGGTTCAAGGTGCCTGGTGGCGCAGGTCTGATGAACCCGGCAGCCATCAAGACCTTTATGTTTGGAACATCGTTGCTGCAGAAAATGACGAATCACAATTATCCGGCTCCGATTGCAATTATGTCCGCGGTCTATGAGGGAACGGTCTTGCCGATCGACACCGCACTCGATGTGGAAACGAAACATTTCGTGGCATTGCTGATGGATCCGGTGTCGCGCAACATGACACGGACACTTTTCATCAACAAAGGCGCTGCCGACAAACTGGTGCGTCGTCCCAAAGAACCGGAAAAACGTCCAGTGACGAAGTTGGGTGTCCTTGGTGCAGGAATGATGGGCGCTGGTGTGGCCTTTGTATCTGCCAGAGCCGGAATGCAGGTGGTGCTGCTGGATACTACGCAGGAGCAGGCAGACAAGGGTAAGGACTACTCCCGTCAGCTATTGCAGAAGCGAATCGCGAAGGGTCGCATGACCGAGGCGAAGGCTGCGGAACTGCTTGATCGCATTATTGCAACGACGGATTTCGATGATCTGAATGGATGTGAACTTATAATCGAGGCGGTATTCGAGGATCGAAAAATCAAGGCTGATGTCACCGCGAAAGCGGAAGCCGTTATCGCCGAAGACGCGATATTCGCATCGAATACCTCGACGTTGCCCATCACCGGACTCGCCGAGGCCTCGAAACGTCCCGAGCAGTTTATTGGTATTCACTTTTTCTCGCCGGTCGACAAGATGCCGTTGGTAGAAGTTATTCTCGGCAAGCAAACCGGGGACGTCGCCACCGCCCAGGCGCTGGATTACATTCAGCAAATTCGAAAGACGCCTATCGTGGTTAATGATAGTCGTGGTTTTTATACCAGCCGCGTATTTGGCGTCTTCAGTCGCGAAGGCATCAATATGCTGGCCGAGGGCGTGAATCCGGCATTGATCGAGAATGTCGCGAGGCATGCAGGTATGCCGGTGGGTCCGCTTGCGGTGACTGACGAAGTCTCGATTGAGCTGAGCCACCATGTCATGACACAAACCAAAAGAGACCTCGGTGATGACTATGTGGCATCACCAGCGGATGCCGTGATCGAAAAACTTATTGAGTTGGGTCGCAAAGGCAAGAAAGCTGGTAAGGGTTTCTACGAGTATCCGGAGGGTGGCCGCAAACACCTGTGGTCAGGTTTGGCGGATCTCTATCCGCTAGCCAGTGAACAGCCCCCGGCGGATGAAGTCAGGAAGCGTTTGCTTTACGCCCAGGCGATTGAAACGGTTCGCTGCATGGATGAGGGTGTGGTGATGCATCCAGCCGACGCCGATATAGGCTCAATTTTCGGTTGGGGATTCCCGCCGTACACAGGCGGCACTATTTCCTTTATCGAGACGGAAGGCGTTGCAGCGTTTGTTGCGGAAGCGGATCGCTTGACGGAGGTCTATGGTGCGCGTTTCGCGGTACCCGACAGCCTGCGAAAGATGGCTGGGGAGAGCGGCACGTTCTATTCCTCGGCCGAAAAAACTGAACAGCGCTCTGCGGCGTAAGGATCGACTATGAGTGACTACAATACCGTAACTTACGAGCTGGACGGTGCGGTTGCCGTTATATCGATTGCGCGTCCGGACGCGATGAACTCCTTTAATGAGGAACTGCGTCGCGAGCTGCTGGCGGCATTGCAACGTGCGGGTGCCGATACAGCCGTTCGTGCTGTTGTGCTGACCGGGCAGGGCCGATCATTTTGCGCCGGGGCAGATCTGAAGGAAGGACTGGGTAAAACTAAATCGATTGAGGAGGTTTTACAGACCGAGTATCGACCGATACTTGAATACATCGGCGTGATGCAGCAGCCAGTCATTGCAGCGGTCAATGGTTCTGCCGCGGGCATCGGTTTGTCGATAGCTCTTGTCTGCGATTTGCTGCTAATGGCAGACAACGCGTTTCTGCTATCGCCGTTCACGACCATTTCTCTGGTCCCCGATGGCGGGCTCAACTGGTTGCTCGTGCATCAACTTGGATATCGCCGGGCCTTTCAGCTCAGTATCGAATCAGAGCGAATCAGTGCGGCGCGCTGCGTGGAGCTAGGCCTGGCAAACAGATCCGTAGCGGCAGAGACGTTGCTGGATGAAGCCGTTTCGTGGGGCAGGATTCTGTCCGAGCGTGCACCGCTTTCCATCGCTGCGACCAAACAAGCGATGCGTCATGCGGCCTCCGCCGACTGGGCAAGCACATTCGACTTCGAAGCCTCCCATCAGGATCGACTCATCGGTAGTGAAGATTCGGCAGAAGGAATAGCGGCATTCCTGGAGAAGCGCAAGGCAGAATTCAAAGGTAGATAGGGTCATGAACAGCCGTGAGAGCAATACATGAGTAGAAAGATATTCGACGAAGAACATGACATGTTTCGCGATTCAGTGCGAAATTTCATGCAGAAGGAAATCGGGCCCAATAGCGATCGCTGGCACGAGCAGGGTATTGTCGATCGGGAGGCATTCCTGAAGGCCGGTGAGACGGGATTGCTTCTGATGTGGGCAGACGAAGAATACGGCGGTGCGGGTGTTAAGGATTTTCGTTACGAGCAAATCTTGATAGAAGAGAATGCCACTCACGGCGATGCCGGTTTTTTCGTGTCGCTGCACAACCGACTGGTGGGACCGTATATCGGTGAGCTTGGCACTGCAGAACAGAAAGCCCGCTGGTTGCCCAAATGCGTCTCTGGTGAAAATATTCTGGCCGTAGCGATCACTGAACCGGGAGCTGGCAGCGATGTTGCCGGATTGCGTACGCGGGCCGAGGATAAAGGGGACCACTATCTGTTAAATGGCTCGAAAACCTATACCTCCAATGGCATAAATGCAGACCTGATCATCGTCGTTGCGAGGACGGATGACGAGTCCCGGCATGGGCTGAGTCTGTTTGTTGTCGAGAGAGGAATGGAGGGCTTCGAGCGAGGTCGAAATCTCAAGAAAATGGGCTTAAAAAGCCAGGATACTGCGGAACTGTTTTTCAATAACGTGAAAGTACCGAAAGAAAATTTGCTAGGCGAACTGAATCGGGGCTTCTATCACCTTATGCACTTTCTCGCCGAAGAGCGTCTGATTGGAGCCGTGGGCTACGTTGCAGCTTCAAATGCCGCGCTGGACCTGACACTCGACTATATACGAGACCGAAAAGCATTCGGACAGACCATTGCAGATTTCCAGAATACGCGCTTTAAAATGGCGGACATGAGAACCCAGATCGACATTGCACAGGTCTTCATTGATCATTGCGTCGAGGAGCACAACCTGGGAAATCTGACTGCCGACGATGCCGCAAAGGCAAAGTTGTTTACCAGCGAGCTTGAGGGCCGGGTCATGGATGACTGCGTTCAGCTGCATGGTGGCGCAGGATATATGGATGAGTATCCGATTTGTCGCATGTACCTCAACGCGCGAATCTCAAGAATTTATGCGGGCAGTTCGGAAATAATGCGGGAGATAATTGCGCGCTCGATGGGTCTCGATCCGCGAAAAAAATAACGATTCAGGGTCATGCATCGTCGTCGATGCTGAAAGTGATTGAACGTCAGGTCGTAAAAAAACAAACGGGAGTCGCAGATGGACTCCCGTTTGAACAGAGGCAAATTGTTGGCCTGGGCTTACTGCATACTTCGCGTTTCCCCCAAATGCATCAAAGGCAATGGACTCGGGCTTGATCCATCCAGGAAATAGATCTTGCTTGCCGGGTCTTTTGAGATGGCCTTCAGCGCCTCCAGAGATTGCAACTGGATATACGCGGGGCTCTGGCCAACCGCCTTGTTGATCTGCGTGATTTCATAGGCTTGAGCATCCGCCAGAATCCGTATTCTCTCAGCGTTCTGGTCGGCCGCTTCCCGCCCGGCTGCCGCCCTGGCAACCTCTTGCTGCAGTTCCGTTCTTACGCGTTCCAGTTCGGCACGTTCCTGTTCTACGGCCTGCTCACGTTCCTTCTTCTTTTCGATGGCCTGGACAATAAATGGGGGCAACTGAATGTCACGAATAAGCACCGCGGATACTTCGATGCCTTTCGGCGCCAGGTAATCTCTCAGCCCATCTGTCAGGCCTCTTTGCAGCGCTTCCTGCGTCTCCTCTTTAAAAAAGTCTTCAGCGCGCTTGATGCTTTTCCCCTGTTCACGCAGCAATGAGCGCAGCTTCGGTTTCAGGTGTACTTCGACAGCTTTGCTCGCATCTCCGGTTTCCTCCAGCATCTGTGGCACCATACTGGCAATGAGTCGGTATTGAACGCTGACATCGAGTTTGGTTTGCAGTTGGTCCTGGCTTGGCACGTTCGCCGTTTCCATATGCGTCTGTTGCCTGGCGTCATACATCGTCCACCGATACAGTGGGTTTACCGGAATATGCAAGCCCTGTGTATATCCTGTTTCTATGACATTGCCGAACAAGGTCGCGACTCCGACGTGACCGGGTGGAACTGTCTTGTAGAAGTTTGAGCCGACCAGTAGTAACAGGCCAACCACTACGATGATGATTGGGGCGTTCTTTTGCATTGTTGTACTCGCCATGCAATTCTCCGGTTCATTGATACAAAGAAAGGTCTATTGATATGGGGGCAAGAGTGAAAAAATCAAGGTGCTTTACGAATGTAGGTTGAGCACGGCTTTGTAAGCACAATACTTTAGTTGCCAGCCGTTCCTCGCTTCTTTGTTCACGATATAATGGGATATTCTCGATTAGATCCGGCGCCCCAATGAAGCGATCGACAGGGGCCCGGTGCGGCGTCAGGTAAAGACTATTATGGGCAAGCGACGGCACCACCTGGGTACAATTTTGGCATTCCTGTCTTTGATGACGCAGTCGGTGTTCGCAGAGACGCTGGAAGATGCGTGGCTCATTGCCACCAGGGAAGATTTGACAATCGAGGCGGCCGAGTTTCGTATCGATGCGGCGGAGGCGGAACTGGCCGCGGCGCAGGGGAGCCGCTGGCCGACGCTGGTCGCCAGTGCGAGCGCCACACAATTCAACGAAACACCGGCATTCGATTTTAGTGGTGCGGGGTTGCCGGGTCAGCTACCGCTCTTCGGTGGCTCGTCGCAACTCATGGCAGATGCGCGGGTGACCTGGCCGGTGTTTACCTCTGGCATGATCAGCAACAGCGTGCAGGCCGCCAGATCGAGTGTTCATGTGCAACAATTTCAGGCTCAGACACATGCGCAGGACATTCGACTCAAGGTCGCAGCTAGCTTTATTGAAGTGTTACGCGCCTGCAGTGCATTGAGGGTTGCAGACAGTCAGGTGGACAGCCTTTCCCGGCATGTTGAGGATATCAATGACATGTTTATGAACGGTGCAGTTGCCAAGAACGATTTGCTGGCTGCTCAAGTCTCTCTTGCTGATGCAATGCAACGCCAGCTACAAGCAAGAAATGGAATTGATCTGGCCGAGGCAATCTATAACAAGGCGCTGGGTCGGCCGCTGACCGACACTGTCAGCCTGGACGAAAAATTACCTGGCCTCGATTCACGCCTCAACCCGGCTTCCTTGCCGGCATTGACGCAAACTGCGTTTTCTAATCGAGACGAATTGTCTGGATTGCGGTCGGCAGCGGAAGCAACTGGTGCTCGGGCGGAATCGACACGCGCACGGTCTCGACCTCAGCTGGCACTCGTCGGTGGCTACACGGCGCTGGAAAACAGTTTTCTTAACAGAGAGGACTTCTGGAGTGTCGGCGTAGGGATTCAATGGGCGATTTTCGATGCGGATCGATCGCGCGATAAAGCCAATGCGCTGTCCAGGCAGTCGAGCGCTCTTTACAGCGAATACCGGGATCTGCAATCGGTTATCGAGTTGCAGGTACGCAGTGCCTGGCTAAATTTGAATGAGACTGACGCACGTATCAGACTGACCGATCGAGCGGTCGCACAGGCAAACGAAAATTTGCGCGTGGTACGCGACCGATACCGCAATGGAGAAGGCACAAATACGGAAGTTCTTGACGCCGAGGGCCTGCGTACCCTGAGTCGTAGTAATTACGATAACGCCCAGTATGATGCGGCCTATGCCAAGTATCATCTGGCAAGGGTGACGGGAATATTATGAACGGAATGGTAACAGGACCTTCGCGTAACCTCGCCGCATCGAATTGCCGGAAATACACCATTCGATGCTTTCTACTGGTCGCTGGCTGTGTTGGTACGCTACCACTCCAGGCGGCATCAATTGCATCGATCGCAACGGTGCCTGTCGTATCAGAAGTCACGCCGCGTGAGCGAATCTGGGATGGTACCGTGGAGGCGGTCAATCAAAGCACGGTGTCCGCACAAACGGCGGGACGAGTTGCCGAGATAGGTTACGACGTAAACGATTTCGTCCCGAAAGGAACGGTCATAGTTCGGTTTACCGATACCGAGCAGCGTGCAGCATTGCGCAAAGCCACAGCGTCCCTGGGTGAGGCGCAGGCGCGCCTTGACGAGGCTGACAAGGAGTTCGAGCGCGTTTCGGCCATGTTTGAAAACGAAACTATCTCGAAAGCCCGTTTTGAACAGGTAAAAGCCAATCGTGCGGCAGCGGCAGCGCGATTGGATGCCGCCCAATCCGGTGTTACCACTGCCGAGGAGCAACTGGAGTACACGGTTGTCCGCGCTCCCTATGCAGGTATCGTTGCGGAGCGGTTTATCGAAGTCGGTGAGGTCGTGAAACCGGGGCAGCCGATCATGAGTGGCCTGTCATTGCAGTCGTTAAGAGTAAATGTAGATATTCCACAAAGCATGTTCAAGCCCATCCGAGAGATCGGCAAAGCTTTCGTCTACGCAGACGGGCAACGTATTGCCGCGGATGGGTTGACGTTTTATCCGGTCGCCGACCCGATAACGAATACTTTCACTGTGAGAGTGAACTTGCCGGACGGTAGCGCAACGCTGTTCCCGGGAATGTTCGTGAAGGTTGGCTTCGTAGTGGGTGAAGCACGACGGCTGTTGGTTCCGGAACGAGCCGTGGTTCGCCGCAGTGAACTCACGGCCGTCTATATCGTGAAGGGTGAGCAGGTTATGCTAAGGCAGGTACGCCTCGGTCGTCAGTACGATAAACGAATCGAAATCCTTGCCGGAATTACACTCGACGAGATGGTCGCCACAGATCCGGTTCAAGCCGGGATCTATTTGAAAGAAAACCGGTGGCCGGTTGCCGTCGATGAGTAACGCAGAGCCGCTCGGAATTTCGGGCGCAATCGCAAAGCGTTTCCAGGATTCCAAACTGACGCCGCTACTGGGATTGACCGGTCTGCTGCTTGGTTTCTTCGCAATTCTGGTAACACCGCGGGAAGAAGAGCCGCAAATCAACGTAACGTTTGCCAACATCTTCGTGCCTTTCCCGGGTGCCAGCACCAAGGAAGTCGAAAACCAGGTCGCTATTCCCATGGAGCAGGTGCTGGCAGAGATAGATGGTGTAAAGCACACCTACTCCGTATCACGTCCCGGCATGGCGGTATTGACGGTTCAATTCAAAGTGGGCGAAGGTCGCACAGAGGCTATCGTTCGATTGTACAGCGCCATCATGTCAAATCAGGACTGGCAGCCAGCCGGGAGTGGTGTGCTGCAACCGCTGATCAAACCGATGGGCATCGACGATGTTCCCATGGTAACGGTAGCGCTGTGGACTCGAGACGAGACACGGGGTGCGCACGAACTGCAGCGAATAGCCTATTCCATTGAAGCCGAGATCAAGCGGATTCCGGGAACTCGTGATGTCTACACAATAGGCGGACCGGACAATGTTGTACATGTCCTCCTCGATCCGCAGCGTATGGCGGCTAAAGGACTGTCACCCTCGGCTCTGCGACAGGCTCTGCAAGCAAGCAATGTAGTCGCGCATGCCGGTTCGATTGTTAACAACAACTCGGTGGTGCCAGTTACGGCAGGCACGTTCTTTTCCGATGCTGATGATATTGAGGACCTGGTTGTCGGCGTGTTTGGTGGCAAGCCTGTCTATCTGGATGATGTTGCCGAGATTAAAAGCGGCCCGGACCAGCCGGAACAATTTGTAACGTTTGGCACCGGCGCGGCGGCGGCAAGTATCGGCCTGAGTGACGGCGTTTGGTCACCGGCTGTGACGCTTGCAATCGCCAAGAAGCCGGGCATGAATGCCTCCGAAATCGCAGATCAGGCAATTGAGCGATTGCACCAGCTAAAGGGAATTGTGATTCCGGATGGCGTTGAGTTTACGGTAACGCGCAACTACGGCGATACAGCGGATGCCAAGGCGAAAAAGCTGATCCAGAAACTGATTTTTGTTACCGCTTCCGTGATCCTCCTTATCGTTGTTTTTCTGGGATGGCGTGAAGCCATAGTCGTAGGCTCTGCCGTAATAATTACGCTGTCACTGACGTTGTTCGCCTCCTGGGCCTGGGGCTTTACGATTAATCGCGTATCGTTATTCGCGCTGATATTTTCCATCGGAATTCTTGTCGATGATGCAATCGTCGTGGTGGAGAATATACATCGACACATGGCGTTGGAGGACATGACCCTGCTGCAGGCGATTCCACCTGCTGTTGATGAAGTCGGTGGACCGACCATACTGGCGACGTTCACAGTCATTGCCGCTTTGTTACCGATGGCTTTTGTATCGGGTCTGATGGGTCCCTATATGAGCCCAATTCCGATTAATGCCAGCATGGGAATGTTGCTGTCGCTCATTGTTGCCCTGGTCTTTACTCCATGGGCGAGTCAGAAATTGTTGCGCAAGAGCCGTGGAGAGCATAGCGATAGCAGGAAGTCCGATCGGGTCCAACGCCTGTTTGAAAGAATAGTCGGACCCTTTCTTCGAGGTCGGGAAGGCGGACGCGCTCGGAAATGGTTGTTCGCGGGCGTCAGTATGGCGATATTGATCGCGGTAGGATTGGTCGCGGCACAGCTTGTCGCGCTGAAGATGCTGCCGTTTGATAATAAATCGGAGTTTCAGGTCATTCTCGATATGCCTGAAGGAACAACGGTCGAGCAGACCAGTCGCGTGCTACAGGAGATGGCGCTGCACCTCGCCACCGTTCCTGAAGTGACCGACTACCAGATATACGCGGGAACCGCGGCTCCCATCAATTTTAACGGCCTTGTGCGCCAGTACTATCTGCGCGAAGCGGCGAATCAGGGTGATATCCAGGTAAATCTCGTTGATAAATCCCATCGAGTTCGAAATAGTCACGACATTGCACGTGACGTCAGGCAACGCCTTGATGCAATAGGACGAGCGTACGGGGGGTCGGTCAAAGTGGTTGAAGTACCGCCCGGACCACCGGTACAG
>CAYUOY010000046.1:0-25175 GCA_964446495.1 uncultured Woeseiaceae bacterium
GTAGCGTTGACCCTTATATACTGGTCCATGAATCTGCCGCGAACCTATAGCGTCGGCCATGCCTGGCTGGTCGGCATCGTGCTTGATGTGGCCCACGGCACGCTGCTGGGCCAGCATGCCCTGGCCTTGAGTTGTATCGTCTACCTGACGGTAAAATTTCACCTGCAATTTCGCCTGTACCCGGTATCGCAGATGGCGCTTACCATCATCCCGTTACTTGCCCTGTACGAATTTTTGCTGTTCTGGATCAATGGTGTAACCGGCATTCACACACCACTGGCCACCTACTGGGGGCCGATTCTGACGAGTGCCCTGATCTGGCCATTGATAGTCATGGTGTTGCGAACCGTGCCCTACCGGGCGCGCGCGAGTCACAGGTGATTGTGACCTTATGAGTCTGATTGCGCCGATCAAGGACCACCATTCTGAGCGGCAATTGTTCGTCGCACGGGTCTGGCTTTCCTCCGTTATCGGCATTTTGCTACTGGGGATCGTAGTCGCCCGGTTGATTCAGCTTCAGGTTGTTGAACACGAGCAATTCTCTGAGCGCTCACAGGGCAACCGCGTCCGGATCGAAGCCATTGCCCCGACGCGAGGTCTGATTTTCGATCGGCACGGTCGGATTCTTGCCGAAAATATTCCGACCTATCAGCTTGAACTGATTCCAGAGCAGGTCACGGACATCGAAGACACACTGACGCGACTGGCCATCCTCAAGCTCATCGATGAGCAGGACATCTCCCGCTTCATCGAAGTGTCACGTCAGGGTCCTCGCTTCAAACCGGTAACACTGCGATTTCGGCTCAGTGACGAGGAAATCGCCAACTTCGCTGTCCGGCGACCGCAATTTCCAGGCGTCGACTTTCAGCCCAGGCTGGTGCGCCACTATCCACATGGTGCCGACACGGCCCATGCCGTCGGCTACGTTGGTGCCATCAGCACCCGCGACCTGCAGCGCCTCGATCCCGCCTCCTACGCCGGCACGGCCCACACTGGCAAAACGGGCGTTGAATTTTCCAAAGAGGATTTTCTTCACGGCGATCCCGGGCATCAGCAGGTTGTGACCAACGCGCGTGGTCGACAGGTGTCGGCGACCCAACTTGAGTCACCGGGCTCGATTCTGGAAGCAGAAGAACCCACCCCGGGCGCGAACCTGCATCTCACCATCGATCTGGATCTGCAAATCCTCGCTACGGAATTACTGGCTGGTAAAAGAGGCTCGATCATTGCGATCGATCCGCAAAATGGGGAGATACTCACGCTGGTCAGTGCGCCCGCGTTCGATCCCAACATGTTCGCGGTCGGCATGACCTCGGCCGAGTTCAATCAGCTGCAATCCGACGTGGACCAGCCTCTGTTCAACAGGGCGGTACGGGGAACCTACCCTCCCGGTTCTATCATCAAACCCATGTTGGCGCTCGCCGCACTGGACGTTGGCGCTACCAACCTGACGCGACGTACCTTCTGCCGCGGCTACTATACGTTGCCTGGCAGCACTCACCGCTACCGTGACTGGAAACCAGCGGGGCACGGGGAAGTCGATCTGCACGATGCCATCGCGCAATCCTGTGACGTCTACTTTTACGAAATCAGCCGTGATATCGGCATCAACCGCATGCACGATTACCTCCGGCAGTTCGGGCTGGGCCGGCCAACCGGCATTGATGTCGTGGGCGAACTGGCCGGGCTCGTGCCCTCGACCGACTGGAAACGCAGTGCGTTTCGCGAACGCGCCGATCAGGTCTGGTTTCCGGGCGAAACGGTCATTGCGGCAATCGGCCAGGGCTACATGCTGGCCACACCGCTGCAACTCGCCAATGCGGCCGCGACGCTTGCCACGCGCGGCAAACGCTTTCGACCCTTTCTGGTCGCCTCGGTAGAGGATCCGCTGAGCGGCGAGCACAGCCGCACTCAGCCGCTACAACTCGCCAGTGTCGCAATTGAAAACGAATTTTACTGGGACAACGTCATCGGTGCGATGCATGATGTACTACAGGGTCCCAGAGGCACGGCACGTGCCGTCGGCACCGGCGCGCCCTATGAAATGGCCGGCAAGAGCGGCACCGCGCAGGTATTTACCATCGGCCAGGACGAGGAATTTGAACAGGAAGACCTGCAGGAACGATTGCGTGACCATGCGCTCTTCATCGCCTTCGCGCCGCTCGAAAATCCACGCATCGCCGTTGTGGTGATTGTGGAGAATGGCAGTAGCGGCAGTAGCGTCGCTGCGCCGATGGCGCGCGCCGTCATGGACCGTTACCTTGGAGTGCAAGACAGTGCGCCCTAGCGAAACCCAATGGCTCAACGAAAGGCAGGGAGGAACCCTCGGCGACATGTCCGGATTTTTCCAGCGCCTGAATCTCGATGGCCCGTTGCTCGGTGGGCTGATGCTGATCAGTGGTCTGGGGCTGTTTGTTCTGTACAGCGCCGTGAGTGAAAATTTCGATCTGTGGTTGCAACAGGTCATGCGGCTCGGTGTCGCAATTGTCGCCATGCTCATCGTGGCGCAGCTACCACCGGACCTGCTGCGACGCTGGACCCCGTGGGGTTATCTGTTCGGTCTCGGGTTGCTGTCTCTGGTTCTTATACTGGGCGAGGTAGGCCAGGGTGCGCAGCGCTGGCTGGATGTCGGCATTCGCTTTCAGCCCTCCGAAATAATGAAGCTCGCCGTACCGATGATGGCGGCCTGGTATCTGCATGACCGACAGCTACCCCCGAACGCCGGCCAGCTGCTGATCATCGCCTTGTTGATTGCGGTGCCCTCCTACATGATCGCGGTGCAACCTGATCTGGGCACGTCGCTGCTCATCGCAGCTTCCGGTGTCCTGGTTATTATCCTGGCAGGCATGTCAATGCGCCTCATGATGTCACTTTTGCTGCTGTCGATTCCCGGCGCGATGGTATTGTGGCATTTCATGCAGGACTATCAGCGCCAGCGGGTGCTTACCCTGCTGAACCCGGACTCCGATCCGCTGGGTGCGGGCTACAACATTATTCAATCAAAAATCGCCATTGGCTCCGGTGGCCTGTTCGGGAAAGGCTGGACCAATGGTTCCCAGGCACAGCTCGAGTTTTTGCCGGAACGCAATACCGATTTCATTTTTGCCGTTATGGGCGAGGAACTCGGCTTGCTGGGCGTGCTCAGCCTGCTCGCCTTGTACGTTTTCGTCGTTGGTCGCGGTCTTTATATCGCCTCCCAGGCGAGAGATTCGTTTTCCCGTCTAATCGCGGGGAGTATTAGCCTCACTTTTCTTGTCTATGTATTTGTAAATACCGCCATGGTCACGGGCCTTGTGCCGGTCGTGGGTGTGCCTTTGCCGCTGGTCAGTTTCGGTGGCACATCAATGGTGACCCTTATGGCTGGATTCGGTATTCTCATGTCCATTCACTCACACCGGAAGTTGCTACCGCATTGAAGACAATCGCCAGGAAATCTCGCTCACCTTTACTGCTGTTGCTCCTCATCAGCGCATCGCCATCGGTTTTGGCTTTCGACATCGAACGAGCGGAGGTGCAAAAGTTCATCAATACGATGGTTGAGGAACACAGTTATGACCGGACGTCGCTGGTAAACGCTTTGCAAGCGGCCGAATCGAAGCAATCCATTCTCGATGCCATCAGCAAACCCGCGGAAAAAACCCTGACCTGGCAGGCCTACCGTAATATATTTCTAAAGCCCAAACGCATAACGGCCGGCGCGAAGTTCTGGCGCGAGCATGAAGACGAGTTACAGCGCATCAGCCAGAAGACCGGGGTTTCCTGCGAAATTCTGGTCGGCATCATCGGCGTGGAAACCTACTTCGGCCGCATTACCGGAAATTATCGAGTGATCGATGCACTGGCCACTCTGGCTTTCGATTACCCACCGCGATCGAAATTTTTCACTCGTGAACTTGAGCAGTACCTGCTGCTGGTACGAGAAGAAGGCATGCCAGCCACCGAGGCTACCGGTTCTTATGCCGGGGCCATGGGCGCCCCGCAGTTCATGCCAAGCAGTTATCGTGCTTATGCCGTCGACTCCAGTGACGATGGCAAACGCGATATCTGGAGTAACTGGTCCGATGTGATCGGCAGCGTGGCCAATTATTTCGTCGCCCACGGCTGGCGTGCCGATGAAGAAATAGTTACCCAGGCCACGCTGGGACCCGACTGGAAAGGCGCGCTACCAAAAAATACGCTAAAGCCAAGTGAAACGGTCTCCTCGCTCAGTCAGCAGGGTGTCATGTTCTCAACCGGATTGCCTGCCGACAACAAGAGCCAGTTGCTTACGCTTCAAGGCGCGGACGGTGACCAGCACTGGGTTGGTTTTCACAATTTCTTCGTGATTACTCGCTATAACCGCAGCGTCATGTACGCGTTAGCGGTGCATCAACTGGGACAGGAAATTGCGCTGGAGGTCCGCAAAGATGCGAGCTGATCAGCGAGTCAGCCGTGCTGTCATTACTACCGGCCTGCTGGTGTTCCTGACGCTCGCGGGTTGTGCCAGCCGGGGACCGACAGACGGGCCACCTCGACGCGGAACGGCGATACCGCCGGAACTGCCCGGCGATCCGATCCCCCGCGCCGAACCACGCAGCCGCTATGGCAACGGTCCGGTCTATGAGGTCTTCGGCAAACGCTACCAGGTCATGCAATCCAGTTACGGTTTCAAGCAACGTGGTGTCGCATCCTGGTACGGCAAGAAGTTTCACGGCCGGCCAACGTCGAGCCAGGAACCCTACGATATGCATGCCATGACGGCGGCACACAAGACCTTGCCGCTGCCAAGCTTCGTGGAAGTACGCAATCTGAGTAACAACAAAACCATTATTGTCCGCGTCAATGACCGCGGGCCGTTTGTCGACAACCGCATTATTGATCTGTCTTACTCAGCCGCCAGAAAACTCGATATGGTCAAAGAGGGTACCAGCCTGGTGGAAATCACGGCCATCAGTTTCGACAAACCGGTAACAACAACCACGGCCACGCGGCCGGTTGTCGCCACGCCCGCTCGCACGGCTGTGCGGCAATCTACCGTTGCGAATATTTATGTCCAGGTCGGCGCGTTTGGTGACAAAAGCAACGCGCGGCGGCGCTTCAGCCTGTTGCGAGAGCATGGCATTCGCGAAGCATTCGTCTACGAGGAAAAGGGTCGTACGCCAACACTCTACCGGGTACGCATCGGACCCATTGCCAATGTCAATCAATATGACAGCGTGGTGGCCATGCTCGGCGACATGGGAATTACGGAGACACACCTGGTCACCGAGTAAAGCTGCCTGACAATTCCACCCGGTCCGGGAAATGTCGACGAAACACCCATTTCAGTTCACAGGCGTTACAATGTGCGCCTTCCACTCCGACCGCTATTATCCGATGCCAATCAATTTTAGAAACTCGTTGATTTTCCTGCTCATTTTTTCTGCCATTGCGATCGCTCCAGCGTCTGCGCAAAAACGCCCGGTGCCCGATGCGCCGGTGATTGGCGCGAAAAGTTATCTTATGATCGACAGCAATACCGGTCACGAACTGGCCTCACTAAAACCCGATAGCCGACTGGCGCCTGCCAGTCTGACTAAATTGATGACGGCCTACGCCGTTTTCATCGCCTTGCGAGACGAGCAAATCAAGCTGGATGACGCCGTGACGGTCAGCGAAAAAGCCTGGCGTACACCCGGCTCGCGCATGTTCATCGAGGTCGGTACCCAGGTCACTGTCGAAGAGTTGTTGCTGGGCATGATTGTGCAATCGGGCAACGATGCCAGCGTGGCCCTGGCGGAATATGTCGCTGGCACCGAATCTGTATTTGCCCAGATGATGAATCAGTACGCGGCTGCACTGGGAATGGTCTCCAGCCGGTTTCAGAACGCCACCGGCCTGCCTGGCGAGGATCATTATTCGACAGCACGGGATCTTGCCACTCTGGCAAGGGCGATCATCACCGAATTTCCGGAATACTATCGCTGGTATTCGGTAAAGGAATACGAGTACAACGGTATTGCGCAAAACAATCGCAATTCCTTGTTGTGGCGCGACCCGAGTGTCGATGGCATGAAAACCGGGCGCACGGATGAGGCCGGTTATTGCCTGGTGTCATCGGCCGAGCGGGACGGCATGCGCATTGTTGCCGTAGTGCTCGGAACCTCCAGCGCGAAGTCCCGCGTCGACGGCAGCCAGGCGTTGTTGAATTACGGATTCCGCTTCTTCGAAACCCGCCTGCTGTATCGCGCCAGCGAAAAAGTGGCCGATGCACGAATCTGGAAAGCGGAAAAGGAGATGATAGAACTCGGCGTGGCCAATGATCTTTACATCACCATTCCTCGCGGCAGTTTTGATGATGTGGAGTCCGTACTCGACATGCCGAATATTTTAATGGGTCCGGTAGCCATCGGACAGCCGCTGGCAGAGCTCACGGTTAGCCTGAACGGTGCCACGCTCGTCAATGAACCCTTAAGGGCTCTCGAGGAAAATCCCGAAGGGTCGTTTTGGCAACGAACCAGGGACGGCGTGAAACTCTGGTTCGAGTAATACGCTCAGCGACGCAAATTTATGCCTGACGAAAAGGACACGCTGGAACGAAAGGCGCTGCTACAGTTCCCCTGCCAGTTTCCGATCAAGATCATGGGCCGTGATCATGCCGCGTTTCATGCTGCCGCGCGTGAGATCGTCACTCGCCATGTGGGCGATGTCGGCGACGATGCGATTCGGCAGTCAGCCAGCCGCAAAGGCAACTTCATTTCTCTGACCTTTACTATTGAGGCGCTCAGCCAACAGCAACTGGATGATATCTACCGGGATCTGTCCGCCCACGAAGAGATCCTGGTGGCGTTGTGACCTCACCGCCGACGACCGCCGCCAACAGCAATATTAATATTCAGTCTCTCGGACTTGAGGCCTATGAACCCGTGTGGCGTGCAATGCAGGCGCTAACGGATGAGCGGGATGCGAACACCGCGGACGAGATCTGGTTTGTCGAACATGAGCCCGTGTTTACGCTGGGCCTGAATGCCAACCGCGAACACCTGCTCGCACCGGGTGATATTCCGGTCATACCAATCGACCGCGGCGGACAGGTCACCTATCACGGTCCCGGGCAGTTGATGATTTATCTCCTGCTCGACCTGCGGCGTGCGGGCCTCGGGGTTCGCGATCTGGTCACGGCGCTGGAGCAAAGTGCCATTGACCTGGCCGCTGACTACGCCGTTCAGGCCGCGAGCCGTGCCACGGCCCCCGGGGTTTACGTCGAGGGAAGAAAGCTGGCAAGCGTTGGCTTGAGAATTCGACGCGGTTGCTGCTATCACGGCATGGCATTAAACATCGATATCGATCTGCAGCCCTTCTCGCGCATCAATACCTGCGGATTTCGGGACCTCGATGTTACGGATCTACGGGGCGTCGGTATTGAAACCGGGCGCGCGGAAGTGGAAGCAAGAATTGAAAAACATATCCTGCAGCACCTTGGTCTGGGCGACCGGAAAATCGTCAGATCCGATCAGCTAGCCCGAACTATTCATGAATAGCCCGGGCCAGGGAAGCTCTGATTTATTCTTGACGAAGCGCGCGATTGAGTTTCGACAGCTTGGCGACCGTGCCCACGTCGGCCCATTGACCTTTGTGGATGACGCCACTCAACTGTCCGTCGTCCGCCGCTCGCCGGAGAAGTGGTACAACTGAAAATCTCTCTTCGGGCTGTTGTTCAAAAAATTCGGGCCGGTAGCAGGCGATGCCACTGAATGTGTAGATGGGATTTTCGCTATTGCGGACTTTGCCGTTGACGAGGTCGAAGTCGCCCTTTTCTTTGTCTGGCGGCGTGTCGACCAGCACCAGGTGAGCGGAACAATCGTCGGCCAAAGTACTTTGCGGCAGAACGAAGTCGGTCAATATGTCACCGTTGACCACCCAAAACGGGTCGCGGCCGAGGAGTGGCAGGGCACGGCGAATCCCACCACCGCTATCGAGGATATGATCGTATTCCGGGCTATAGCAGACCTGCAGCCCGTAGCGCTGGCCAGAGCCTATTCGATCGACAATCATCTCGCCAAGCCAGCCAAGATTAACGACGACGGTCGTTACGCCGGCATCCGCCAGTGATTGCAAATGTCGCTCCAGCAGGCTGACTCCGCCAACGTCGACCAGCGGTTTTGGGAGCTGATCTGTAATCGGTCGCAAACGTTCACCGCGACCCGCCGCCAGAATCATGACGATCACGCTTTCACCGCCAGGGCCGGCAAACAACGTTTCTCGATCAACTCGGCAAGAAATTGCATCTCCGGATAAGGTCGCGCCGCATCGACAATATATTGCAGGGTGCGCGGCACATCGTCCATATAGCCGGGTTTATCATCACGGTGCAAAAGCCGCGCGAAAATGCCGGCGGCCTTCAAATGCCGTTGCATCCCCATCAAGTCGAGATACTGCAGAAATAATTCGCTGTCAACTTCATTTCGAGTGCGGCTTTCCAGCATCGAGTAGAAACTCAATGCCCAGTTGCGCACCTGATCCTGTGGCCAACGGATATAACAGTCACGCAATAGAGAAACAAGGTCATAGGTGAACGGCCCGCAGACCGCATCCTGAAAATCCAGGATACCCGGGTTATTTTCATTGACCAGCATCAGGTTTCTTGAGTGGTAGTCCCGGTGCACTAACACCTGCGGTTGGTCCAGTGCATTGCGAGTCAGGACATCGCAGCACTGTGCCCAGCGCCTTTCGTCATCACTTGAAAAACTCAGCCCCAGGTGGCGTTCGCACAACCAATGACGAAACAACGTCATTTCGAGCCGCAACAGCGGCTCGTCATATATCGGCAGACGATGCTCGAAACTTTCACCTCTCGTTTGCATCAGGCTCAATGCATTGATGGCGTCCTGATACAAATCATCGGCCGACGCCGGATGTTTCGTTAGCTCGTTAAGGTATTGCTGCTGCCCCAGGTCCGACATCAACAGGAATCCCTGTTCAACATCAGCCTGCAACACCTCGGGGGCGTTCAATCCCATTTCACGCAGATAGCTCGCAATGGCGACAAAAGGCCGACAATCTTCCTGCGGCGGCGGTGCGTCCATGACGATTCGGCTGTGGCGGCCGGACCGCACTCGAAAATAACGACGGAAACTCGCATCGACTGAGGCAGGCCGAAGTTCGACACCGGCAAACCCCGGCACCCGGTCCAGCCAGGCGATCAATTTCGTCAAACGCGGATCGACATTGTCATCATTGGTATCGATTTGGGGCCGTCCTTTCTGTTTTTGGTCGCCTGTAAGAGACGAAATGGCACTGTTGGTGCGTTGATGGGTCTATGGAACTGTGCGAAGGTAGCAAATCGTGATAGCTGATAACATCTTTTGCGCGTAACATCCCGCCCCGGTTCATTATTAGTCCAACCAACATGGTCAGATAGTCGATAGCGATTTGTCCAAATTCTCCCATATAACGGCCAGTTTCTGCCTGCTGCTGGCGGCTCACCCTGGTCTCGCTCAGCAGCAACCGATTTGCGTTGCACCTGATACGACTCGTCTGGACGATGAGCCGTTCCTTAGCAAGCCTTTTGACGCGGCAGCCGGTGCCATAACCTTCGAGGCCGGGCGCATTGAGCTTCAGGTTGGGCCGGAGCCCACGGCATCCTTGTCCGGCGGTGTGCTGATTCGCAGCGGTGACAGTTTGGCTGGAGCCGAAAATGCCGCTTACAATCCAACCACCCAGGCCCTGAGTCTGGACGGTGACGTACGCTACAAGAACCCGACTACCAGCATTACCAGCCAGTCAGCCGATCTGTCCTATTCAACCGGGATCATCAATTTCTCCGGTGCCGAGTTTCTTCTGGGTGAAGGCAGTTCCCGAGGGGCCGCAAGCGAAATTGAGATCTCGCGAGCGGGCACGCTGTCTCTACAGGAAGTCAGCTACACGACCTGCCCGCCTGGATCGAACGACTGGCTGATTGAAGCCGCCGATATCGACCTCGATACCAATACCGGCAAGGGCACGGCGAAGAAAGTGGCGCTCCGTTTTCAGGGCGTCCCGATTCTTTACCTGCCGACCATGACCTTCCCCATCAGCGATGCTCGTCTCACGGGCGTTCTCGCGCCCGAGATCGGCAGCACCAACCGCAGTGGTAACGAGCTTTCGGTCCCGTGGTACTGGAATATTTCGGAAAATTATGACGCCACCATTACACCGCGCCTGCTTACCAAACGAGGCGTACAAATCGGGGCCGAATTTCGCTACCTCACCCGGAAAAACGATGGCATTGCGCAGATCGCATACCTGGCGAATGACAGCTTGTTCGGTGACGATCGCAGCTTTCTTTCCTACCAGCACCGCACCCTTTTCGACAATGGCTGGCGCAACAAGATCAACTACCGGCAGATCTCCGATGAGAATTATTTCGAGGATCTGGGAGGCAGCCAAAGCGCCGCGAGCCTGACTCATCTCGATCGCAGTGCGGTACTCGATTATTACGGCGATAACTGGTCGCTTCTCGGGCGAGTGCAGGACTACCAGACCATTGACGAAATGATTGCACCGGATGACGTGCCCTATCGGCGTTTGCCGCAAGTTGAAGCAAAAGCCGAATGGCCAACGCGACCCTTGGGAATGCGCGTTGGCATCGACAGTGAACTGGTGTATTTCGACCGTGAGGTGGGTGTCACGGGCTGGCGTTTCAACGCCATGCCGACCGTAGGCTGGCCGATCGAACATGCCGGGTGGTTCATCAATCCGGAAGTTGCGTTGCAATACACCAAGTATCAACTGGAGAACACCAACCCTGGGCAGAGAGACGCACCCTCAAGGACATTACCGACCGGGAGTCTCGACGTCGGAATGATCCTTGAACGATCAATGGCGGGGAAGGGAAACTATATTCAGACACTGGAGCCGCGCTTGCTATATGTCCATACGCCCTTTCGGGAGCAGTCTGATCTGCCCGTATTCGATACCATCGAATCCGACCTGAATCTGGTACAGCTATTTCGCAAGAACCGATTCTTGGGCATTGACCGGGTCGCCGACACAGACCAGTTGAGCCTTGGAATTACTTCGCGAATTCTGAACGCCAGTTCGGGTGAAGAAGTCGTCACGGCAACAATCGGTCAGGCCCGGTACCTGAGCGCCCAGGGGGTAACATTGCCGGGTGAGGCGGTAGTGGCCAATGAGTCGTCAGACTACATCGCAGAAGTACGCTTTCTGTTGTACAAACATTTCAATTTCGATCTGGGCCATCAATGGGGGACTGGCGACAACGGGACGGCCAAATCAGAGGCCCGATTGCAGTATCGGCCGGCTGCTAACAAAGTCCTGAACCTGTCCTACCGATATCGCCGTGACTCACTCGAACAAACCGACGTATCTCTGTCCTGGCCGCTGGCGGCCAACTGGAATTTTGTGGGTCGCTACAATTATTCCCTGCGTGACAACAAGTCGCTGGAGCAGTTCTATGGCCTCGAATATGAAAGTTGCTGCTGGGGTATTCGGCTGGTCACACGACGATACGTATCAACACGTGACGGCACCCAGGACACGTCGCTCGGCATTCAGTTGGTACTGAAAGGCATGGCCAGCGTAGGCACGCGTGCAGACCGGCTGTTGGAACGTGGTATTCTTGGCTATTCTCAAGACTTTGAATAAGTTTTTATGCGTAAAATCAAACTCTTAATTACGAGCTGCGCGATTCTGGCCGCGCCAGTGGGCGTCGCGGAGGAGCTCTCTGAAACGGGCGATATGCTGGATGGAATCGCCGCCATTGTTAACGAAGGCGTGGTCCTCAAAAGCCAGCTCAAGATGCAGATTGACACTATCAAGGAGCGCGCCGATCTGCAGGATATGAAGCTGCCCCCTCAGGATGTGCTTGAAGAGCAGGTGCTCGAACAACTCATACTTGAGGAGATTCAGTTGCAGCGTGCCAGTCGCATCGGCATTCAGATTTCCGATCAGATGCTGAACACGGCTTTGGTGCGAATCGCCGAAACAAATGGTATGACCTTTGAGGAGTTGCCCGAAAAACTAAAGGCAGAAGGCATCGACTACGGTCTGTACCGCAGCGACATGCGCACTCAGCTCATTCTCGAGCAGCTGCGCCAGATTGATGTTATAGGCAGAATTTCAGTGGCCCCGCGTGAGATAGAACATTGCGTTGCCGAAATGGAAGATAACGTCGTCGTTAATTCCGAATACAACCTGTCACATATGCTGATTTCCGTTCCGGATTCAGCGACCGCTGAAGATTTTGCGGAAGCGGAGGCGGAAGCCGATGACGTCTATCGGCAGTTGTCGGAAGGCGCTGATTTTGCCGAAATGGCCGTCCGCCACTCCGACATTGCCAGCGGACTTGAAGGCGGCCAGATGGGCTGGCGCAAAGGCAGCCAGTTACCCAGCCTGTTTTCCGATGTCGTCGGGCCTCTTGGTCCGGGAAATTTTTCAAAACCGATCCGTGCCATCAGTGGCTTTCACATCGTCAAGGTCAATGAAGTTCGTGGCGCCCTGGAGCGCAGCGAGATTCAGCAAAAAGAGGTTCGCCATATTCTGGTAGCGCCAAATGAGATTATCGACAGCGCGACAGCACGTCAGAAACTGGACGACGCCCGTGACGACATTCTTGCCGGTGAAGATTTCGGTGAAATAGCGAAACTCGTATCAGATGATCCGGGGTCGGCGAATAATGGCGGCAAAATGGGCTGGGTTGGACCGGGGACATTCGTGCCGGAATTCGAGGAAGTGACCGATTCCATAGAGATTGGCTTCCTCTCCGAACCGTTCCAAACACGCTTCGGCTGGCATATTGTAGAAGTACTGGGACGCAGGACCTACGACAATACGGAAGAAGTAAAACAGCAAAACTGTGTTCAGCGTGTGCGTAACAGCAAACTGGCAGATGAGTCAGAACTTTGGGCTCGCCGAATTCGCGACGAGGCCTACGTTGAGACGCGTATCTAGCCGTTTGTTGAAAAGGCCTTCCAGGGTTCTTTCAATCTCGACATTCAAACGCTGCTTTCGCGCTTCGCGGCATTTGGACGTCCTGCCTGGCAACGTGGTATTCGAGAATCCCCCATTTGTTTCCCGGCACGCTCGATTCGGTTTCGTTGAGTTTTTGTGCCGGTGAACCCCGCTGATCTCACATCACCGCTGGTCATCACGGCCGGTGAGCCCGCCGGCATTGGGCCCGACCTGTGCCTGGCACTGGCGCAGACTGAATGGGCACAAAAGATTGTCGTCATTACGGATCCCGATGTACTGCAACACCGCGCAAAGCGACTCGGTCAGGAGATATCGATCGTCGAATTCGAACCGACTCAGGCGCACGACCAGTCGCTGGCAGCCGGCGCGTTGCGAGTATGGCCTCATCCGCTCGAAAACCCCGGTGTATGTGGTGTTCCGGACCCGGCTAACGCATCAGGCTTGCTGGTTGGCCTGCGCATGGCCGTTAACGCCTGCCAGAACGGCATATTTGGCGGTATGGTTACGGCTCCGCTACAAAAGAGCACGATCAACGACGGCGGCATCACCTTTTCCGGGCACACGGAATACCTGGCTGATCTCACCGACACAACCACGCCCGTAATGCTTTTGGTCGGGGGTGGATTGAGGGTCGCCCTTGCCAGCACGCATATGCCCTTGTCCGCCGTCCCAACTTACGTCACCGCCGAGCGGCTGACACAGGTTATCGATGTTTTGCACGGCGGATTAAAGACGCTGTTTGCAATCGACAATCCCGAAATTGTTGTTTGTGGAATGAATCCACACGCCGGCGAGAATCGACACCTGGGTTCTGAAGATCAGGATATTATTGCGCCGGTCATCGAAGAATTTCGGCAGCGGCAATTTAATGTTCGTGGGCCGTTGCCCGCCGACACCGCATTTACACCAGCCGCCGGCCATGCCGATGCCGTGTTGGCGATGTATCACGATCAGGGCTTACCGGTATTGAAGTACGCCGCCTTTGGCAAGGCGGTCAACGTGACACTCGGCCTGCCCATCGTCCGAACCTCGGTGGACCACGGCACGGCACTGGACATCGCGGGCACCGGTGCGGCGAAAACAGGCAGTATGCTGGCCGCTATTGAACTGGCCGCTAAGCTTGCATCCCGATGACTACCTCATACCGGACCCGCAAACGATTTGGTCAGCATTTTTTGGTGGACCCGTCAACCATCAGCCAGATCGTTGCCGCCATTGCCCCACAAGATGGCGATACCCTGGTTGAAATCGGCCCCGGGCAAGGTGCCATTACCATTCCCTTATCGCGCTATTCCTGCAAGCTGCATGCGATCGAATTTGATCGTGACCTGATCCCCGGGCTTCACCTTCGATTTGCCGACCAGTCGCATGTCGTTGTGCACGAGGCCGACGCGCTTCAATTTGACTACGCGTCGTTGGGTGAGCGCCTGAGGATCGTCGGCAACCTGCCCTACAATATTTCGACACCGCTTATTTTCAGGTTGATCGACTTCCGTCAACATATTTTCGATTTGCATTTCATGTTGCAAAAAGAAGTGGTCGATCGAATGGCAGCCACGCCCGGCAACAAGAAATACGGCAGACTGACTGTCATGCTGGGAAGCTTCATGGAGATCGTGCCGTTGTTTGATGTGCCACCCGGTGCATTCCAGCCACCGCCCAAGGTCACCTCATCTATCGTCCGCATGCGCCCGAAACCAGAGGGTGACATCGTGATCAACGACCCGGCGATGTTGTCCACGCTGGTCGCACAGGCCTTCTCGCAACGACGAAAAACGCTCCGCAATGCCTTGAAAGGGACCGTCATGGAAAGTGACATGGAGTCGGTTGGAATCGACCCGGGCAGCCGGGCTGAGCAGGTGCCGGTCGAGACCTGGGCCAGGCTGGCCAACGTTCTGGAGGCGGCGAATAAAGGAAAGGTCCAGTGAGGCAATTCAGGTAGAATGGTGCATCCGATTTTCGCTTGATATGAAATAACATGAATGAAAACAACAATATCAGTATAGAAGTCGCCACAGACTATGTAGATGCGCAATCGGAACCCGATCTCGGCCGTTATGTGTTCGCCTACACCATCACGATCGAGAATCACGGCGCCGAGGCCGCCCGCCTGATGAGTCGTCACTGGGTCATTACCGACGCCAACGGCAAAATTCAGGAGGTCAGCGGTGACGGTGTCGTTGGCAAGCAACCTCGATTGAGCCCCGGACAGAAATTTCGCTACTCGAGCGGTGCCGTGCTGGAGACACCGGTCGGTTCCATGCAGGGCCGTTATCATATGGAAGCGGATTGCGGCGCCAATTTCGTCGCGCCGATCCCTGCTTTTACGCTCGCCGTTCCCGGCATACTGCACTAGCCTGGTTTTCCGCGGAAGATTCGCTTGGCCGTTTACGCAATCGGCGATTTGCAGGGATGTTATGACCCGTTTCGGCGTTTGCTGGACAAACTCCGTTTCGACCCACAAAAGGATCGCTTGTGGCTGACCGGCGACCTGGTCAACCGGGGTCCGAAATCGTTGAAGACGTTGCGCTTCGTGAAAGGCCTTGGCAAAACAGTCAGAATGGTTCTGGGCAATCACGACCTGCATTTGCTAGCACTCGGGAGTGGCGTACGGAGTTCCGAACCCCATTACGAATCGTTACAAAAAATCCTCTCCGCACCGGACCGTGACGAACTCCTCGACTGGTTGCGACGCCAACCGCTGGCGCACTACGATAAAAAATTAAACACGTTGATGGTCCATGCCGGAATTCCACCGCAGTGGACCCTGAAAAAAATACTACGGCGAGCAGCCGAGGTTGAGGCCATTCTGTCGGGGGACGACCACAGCAAACTACTGCAGCATATGTACGGCGATCGACCGAAACGATGGAGCGGCGATCTCAAAGGCATCGCTCGCCAGCGGTTCATCATCAACGCCTTTACGCGGACACGGATGATCTATCGGGATGGCAGGCTGAACTTCACTCACAATGGCCCGCCGGAGCGGGCCCGCAAAGGACTGTTGCCCTGGTTTGATGCGGAAGATCCGCGCTGGGCGGGAACCCGGATTGTGTTTGGTCACTGGGCCGCCCTGGGATTGTTTGTTGAGGAAGACCTGATTGGTCTCGATTCCGGTTGCGTCTGGGGCCGGGCGCTATCGGCGGTCCGGTTAACGAAAAAGCCCCGCATAACGCAAGTTAGCTGCGATTAATCACCTGTTGAAAAAGTCCTCCCTGATTTTTTCAACAGGCGGCTAGTAGTTTCCACTCGTGTCAATGGTGGCCCGACGCGGTAAACTGCGGGCAGGCAAGAAGGACAGGACATGATTGACGACGAAGGCATTAGCACGGACGACGCACCAGCGGCCGTTGGGGCCTATCCGCACGCCCGGCGTGTTGGCGATTTGCTGATTTTATCCGGTATCGGCCCCAGGCCAGCCGGTGGTGGGCCGATACCCGGCGTGAATTTCGACGATGACGGGAGTGTCATCGACTATGACATCGAAACGCAGGTGCATGCGGTCTTTGCAAACGTTAATGCCGTGCTGGAAAGTGCCGGTGCCAGTTGGCATGACCTGGTCGATATCACCGTGTACCTGACCGATATTCCAAGGGACTTCGACAGCTTCAACCGTATCTATGGTGAGTATTTTTCGGCCGAAAATGGACCGTGCCGTACGACGGTCGAAGTCAATCGATTACCGACACCTATTGCAATCGAACTCAAATGCATCGCGAATGCGAGCTAGGGAACCTGCCAAGTTATCCGGAGGCAACATGAAGTCACTTTTCGCATTTAATTTTAAACAATGGATTGAAGACAATCGGCATTTATTACAGCCGCCCGTTTGCAATCAACAGGTGTTCATCGAGAATGACTTCATCGTCATGGTGGTAGGTGGCCCGAACGTCCGTAAAGACTATCACTATGAAGATGGACCGGAATTCTTTTATCAACTCGAAGGCGACATGCTGTTAAAGACAATGCAGGACGGAGAGTGTGTCGACATTCCGATTCGCGAAGGTGAAATCCTGATGTTGCCGCCAAAAGTGCCACACTCACCGCAACGATTTGAGAACACGGTTGGCCTGGTGGTTGAGCGCAAACGCTTGCCCGAGGAACTCGATGGCTTCATGTGGTTCTGCGAAAACTGCAATGCCAAAATCTACGAAGAATATCTCTACATTGCCGACATCGTTGGCCAGCTCCCGCCCATCTTCGAGCGGTTTTACAGTTCCGAGGAGAATCGCACCTGCAAACAATGCGGGACCGTGATGGTGCCGCCGAAATAGACATCACACCGCCATGCTGAAAATCGATATTCACACCCACATCCTGCCGAAAAACTGGCCGGATCTACGCGAACGTTATGGTTACGGTGGCTTCCTGCAACTGGAGCACCATGGCCCCGGTTGCGCCCGCATGATGCTCGATGGCGAGCATTTTCGTGATGTTGAGCCTAATTGCTGGGATGCCGACATCCGCATGTCGGAATGCGATGCAACGACGGTGGATGTGCAGGTGCTTTCTACCGTGCCGGTCATGTTCAGCTATTGGGCCAAACCCGCCGACACGGCGGACCTGGCGCAACTGCTGAACGATCATATCGCCGGTCTCGTCGCCGATCACCCGCAACGTTTTATCGGACTCGGTACCCTGCCGATGCAGGATGCCGATCTCTCGATCAGGGAACTTGAGCGTTGCATGGGTTCGCAGGGCATGGCTGGCGTACAAATTGGTTCGAACATCAACGAGTGCAACCTGGACGACCCGAAGATATTCCCCATACTTGAGGCGGCCCAGGACCTGGGCGCTGCGGTATTCATACACCCCTGGCAAATGCTCGGCGGTGAGCGTCTCAGCAAATACTGGTTACCCTGGTTACTCGGCATGCCAACGGAAACGGCATTGTCCATCTGTGCGATGATTTTTGGCGGTGTTTTCGAAAAGCTGCCCAAACTGCGGGTTGCTTTCGCCCATGGTGGTGGATCTTTTCCAGGCATCGTTGGTCGTGTCGAACATGGCTTTAATGTGCGCCCCGATATTGTCGCCACGGACAACGACAAAAACCCACGCGACTATATTGGCAAATTCACCATTGACTCGCTGGTTCACGATCCGGCCATGATGAAATACATCGTTGACCTGTTCGGGCCCGAATGTGTTGCCTTGGGCAGCGACTACCCTTTCCCGCTCGGTGAACATCATCCCGGGAAACTGATCGAGTCCATGGACTTCGACCCACAAACACGAGACTGGCTACTGGCGGACTCCGCGCTGCGCTGGCTGGATCTCAAACGATCGGACTATGAGCGATAAAAACGATGAATGATTTCGAAGCGACGCGTGAGTACGCGCAATCAATGGATGTGACCGACCCGCTGCAGGCGTTTCGTGAGCAATTCAATCTGCCTATGTCCCGCAATGGCCAGAGCTGTATTTACCTGTGCGGCAACTCCCTCGGTCTGCAGCCGAAACTGGCCGCCCAGTATGTAGAAGAGGAACTGGACGACTGGGCGAATCTGGGTGTCGAAGGCCACTTGCACGCTCGCCGCCCGTGGCTTCCCTACCATCGTCTCGCTACCGAAAATTTTGCCACTTTGACGGGAAGCGAGAACCGCGAAGTCGTGGCCATGAATACTCTGACGGTCAACCTGCATCTGCTGATGACGACGTTCTACCGGCCCGACGGCAAGCGCTGCAAGATTGTCATCGAGTCCACGGCGTTTCCGTCAGACCGTTTTGCGGTCATGTCGCAATTACGATTGCATGGCCACGACCCGGCCGATGCATTGATCGAATGGACTCCCAATGAGACCAGCAATGAACTTCTCACGGAGGATTTACAAGCGATCCTCGACCGTGAAGGTGATGAGATTGCCCTGCTGCTCCTGCCCGGGGTTCAGTACTACAGCGGACAGGTACTGCCGATGCAGGAACTGTGTGGCATGGCACGCCAGGCGGGATGCAAGATTGGACTGGATCTCGCCCATGCCGTTGGCAATATCCCGCTGGAATTACATGCATGGGGCCCTGATTTTGCGGCCTGGTGCACCTACAAATATCTGAATTCGGGACCTGGTGCGATCGCTGGTGCGTTCGTGCACTCGCGCCACCTGGATGCCGACGGTACGGAACAACTTCTCGGCTGGTGGGGACATGTCGAGAATACGCGCTTCAAAATGGGCCCGACCTTCACTCCGGCACGCGGGGCCGATCTGTGGCAGCTCAGCAATCCGCCCATACTGTCGCTGGCACCCGTTATCGCATCTCTGAGCATATTCGCCGAAGCCGGTATTGACCGCTTGCGCGAAAAATCGATATTGCTGACGGGATTCATGGATTTTCTACTTCAGGAATCACTGGCCGGACGTATCGAATCGATCACCCCGGCATCATCGCGTGGCTGCCAGCTTTCGCTTATCGTCAAAGACGATACGCTCGACGCCAGAGCCATATTTGACACCCTCGAAGCACAGAACGTCATCACCGACTGGCGCGAACCGAACGTTATTCGAGTGGCGCCCGTGCCGCTTTATAATTCTTTCGAGGACGTCTTTGATTTTTCCAATCGTTTGCAGAAGGCGGTCGGTGCCTGATGCAGGCAGGAAACAACGCTGGTTAGATCTGCACTGACGGCTCGTTGCAGCGATCAAGCACTTCGCAGACGAAACCCCATTCGCGTTCCGCATTCTTGCTGAAAACTTCGCTTTCGGATACCTGCCACTCGGAAGCGTCCAACTGCGGAAAAAACGTATCGCCGTCAATCTCTGCCTCGATCCGGGTGCGGTAAATTCGATCGGCCCGGCGCAGGAATCGGGCATAGAGTTGACCGCCGCCAATCACCATTACTTCGTCGGCAGCCCCCGCCATGCGTAGCGCATCCGCAGGGCAGGAAACGACATCGCAGCCATCGGCCTGGTAGTCCGCCTGGCGGGTTACCACGATATTCTTACGGCCCGGCAACGCTCGACCGATGGACTCGTGGGTCAGGCGACCCATGATGATCGGCTTGCCCATGGTAATGGCCTTGAAACGCTTGAGGTCCTCGGAGAGGTGCCAGGGCATTCCGCCGTCTTTGCCAATGACGTTGTTTGTCGAGTGCGCGACAATGATCGAGATTTTCACCGGCTATCGTCAAACAGCGATTGCGGCGGCAATATGCGGGTGAGATTCATAATTGAGAATCTCGAAGTCATCGAACGTGTAATTGAGAATGCTGTCCGGTCGCCTTTTTATCGCCAGCGTCGGCAGTGGTAATGGGTCCCTGTCGAGCTGCTTGTCCACCTGCTCCAGATGATTGAGGTACAAATGGCAATCACCGCCCGTCCAGATGAATTCGCCCACCTTCAAATTGGTCTGCTGCGCAATCATGTGCGTGAGCAGCGCATACGATGCGATGTTGAACGGTACGCCCAGGAAGATATCGCAGCTGCGCTGGTACAACTGGCAGGACAGCTTGCCATCAGCAACATAGAACTGAAACAGGCAGTGGCACGGCGGCAATGCCATCTTCGGTATCTCCGCCACGTTCCAGGCGCAGACCAGCAATCGGCGTGAGTCCGGATCGCTGCGAATACGCTCCACGACATCGCTGATCTGGTCGATGGATTCACCATTGGGCGCCGGCCAGTTGCGCCATTGCACACCGTAAACCGGCCCGAGTTCGCCGTCTTCATCGGCCCAGTCGTTCCAGATTGAGACGCCGTTGTCCTGCAAGTAGCGAACATTGGAATCCCCGCTCAGGAACCACAGCAACTCATGCAGTATGGAGCGCAAATGAAGTTTCTTGGTCGTGACCAGCGGAAAACCCTCGCCCAGGTCGAAGCGCATCTGGTGCCCGAAGACACTCAGCGTGCCAATTCCAGTACGATCCTCCTTGCGCGCCCCGGTATCGCGCACCTGGCGCATCATGGAAAGATATTGTTGCATTTACGCCTCCGGTTCCGCCGGGTGGCGGTACGCCAGCACCAATAACACGGCGCCCGTGACGATCATCGGGGCGCTCAGGATCTGGCCCATCGTAACCCAGCCGAGCGCCAGGTAATCGAGATGGGCATCCGGCACACGGTAAAACTCAACAAAAAAGCGGAACGTGCCATAGCAGGCCAGAAACATGCCGGAAACCGCCATATAGGGTCGTTGCTTCGCGGAAAAAAACCACAAAATCAAAAACAGCACCAATCCTTCGAGTAGCGCTTCGTAAAGTTGCGAGGGGTGGAGAACCTGATTTCCCACCTTGAAGGCCCAGGGAACATCGGTCGGCTTGCCCCACAATTCACCATTGATGAAATTCCCGATGCGGCCGAATCCGAGGCCAAGCGGTACGATTGGTGCGACAAAATCCGTCATGGTCCAGATTCGCAAACCCATTTTTCGACCATAAAGCCACACGGCAACCATCACCCCGACCAGGCCGCCATGGAATGACATGCCACCCTGGGTGATTTTGAAAATGTACAGCGGATCGGTGGTCAGTTCTTGCCAGCCGTACACCAGTGCGTAGCCGAGTCGTCCGCCGAGAATCACGCCGAGCATGCCATAGAAAATAAGATCGTCGATCTGGACCAGTGTCAGCGGCGAACCTTTTGTGCCAGCACGTTTGCGCGCCAACAGCCAGGCGAAAATGAATGCCAGCACATACATCAGGCCGTACCAGCGTATTTTGATAAATCCGATCGAAAAGATGACCGGATCGATTTCAGGAAATGTCAGCATGGGTGCAAGCTTGCATAAATCTTCGCCGTGAGTCCACCACCGGGTTTCTGACCATTGCTGTTGATCGGTTATAGTGTAAGACCTGTCCCGATGGCTCGATCATGACGACCAGTCAAAACAACCGGCTCGCCGGCGAAACCAGCCCCTATCTTCTGCAACATGCGGACAATCCCGTCGACTGGTTCCCCTGGGGCGATGAGGCACTGCAGCTGGCCCGCGCAACCGGTAAACCGATTCTGTTGTCTGTCGGCTATTCTGCCTGCCACTGGTGCCACGTGATGGCGCATGAATCCTTCGAGGATGCCGCGATCGCCAGGGTGATGAACGATACCTTCGTCAACATCAAAGTCGACCGGGAGGAGCGGCCCGATATCGACCGGATTTACCAGACCGCCCATCAGTTGCTCACGCAGCAACCCGGTGGCTGGCCCCTGACGATGTTCATAAACCCTGAAGACCAGCGACCCTTTTTCAGCGGCACCTATTTTCCGAACGTCCAGCGTCATGGACTGCCCGCATTCCCGGAACTGCTGAAAATGGTGTCCGACTATTTTCACGACAATCTCGATCAGGTTCGCGGGCAAGGCAAGCAGTTGCAGGACATACTGGGCAAGTTGGTACCGCCCGGCGCGGATGATGGCGTCACCTTGACGGCAGAGCCCATCGCCGCAGCCCGGGACAAAATCGCCACGGATTTCGATCGTGACTACGGGGGTACGGGCGGCGCACCGAAGTTTCCCCACCCAACGACCCTCGATCGACTGCTGCGTCATTGGCGCGACACCGCTCAGGCGGCCGAACCCGACGTTGAAGCACTGTTTATGGTCACGCTGACGCTGACCCGTATGGCCGAAGGCGGTATTTACGATCACCTGGGCGGCGGCTTCTGCCGCTATTCTGTTGACCGTTACTGGCAGATTCCGCATTTCGAGAAGATGTTGTACGACAACGGTCCATTGCTCGCGCTTTACGCGCAGGCCCACATAGCAACGGGTGAACCATTATTTGAGCGTGTCGCGACTGAAACGGCGAACTGGATATTGAGCGACATGCTGGCGCCCGGAGGCGGTTTTTACTCGAGCCGCGATGCCGACTCAGAGGGTGAGGAAGGGCTCTATTACGTTTGGATGCCGGAGGATGTCAAAACCCTGTTGCCAGATGAGGACTATGCGCCATTCGCGCGTCATTTTGGTCTGGATCAGGCCGCCAATTTCGAGGGCAAGTGGCACCTCACTGTGCGCGAGCCACTAGCCGATATCGCGAATGACCTTGGCGGTACGGAGGACGACTTACGCAAGCGCATCGATGCAGCACGAAAAACATTGCTCGAACAACGCACCCATCGAATCGCACCGGGTCTGGATGACAAGCAACTCACGTCGTGGAATGCACTCGCCATTCGCGGACTCGCCATCGCGGGAAGAGCCTTGTCCCGACCCCAGTTGACCACCGCCGCCCATGAGGCCGCGACATTCATTCGTGAAAACCTGATGACCGAAGGTCGATTGCTGGCAAGTCATAAGAACGGCGTATCGAAGCTTTCTGCCTACCTGGACGACCACGCCTTTTTGCTTGATGCACTCCTTGAGCTATTGCAAACCGAGTGGCACATCGAACATTTGCAACTCGCCACGCAACTTGCCGATCTTTTGTTGCTGCACTTTTACGACGAGCAAGACGGCGGATTCTATTTCACCGCCGACGACCACGAAACCCTGATGCATCGACCAAAACCACTGGCCGACGAAGCGCTGCCCTCGGGAAACGGCATCGCGGCGTTCGCGCTGCAACGACTGGGTTTCCTGCTGGGCGAAGCTCGTTACCTCGATGCAGCGGAAAAGACGCTCAGATCGGCCTGGAAGGCCATGCACGACTACCCGCATGGCCACGTCACACTGCTGACGGCGCTCGACGAATACTTGCATCACCCTGAAATTATTATTATTCGTGGCGCAGAAGATGAGGCTGGAAGCTGGCGCGACTCCGCAGCAAAACTATATTCGCCGCGCCGTATGGTATTTGCGATCAGTGCCGATGCCGTCGACTTACCCGGCGCACTGGCGGAGCGCAAGCCACTGGACCAACAAACGGTTGCTTATCGCTGCGTGGGCAATCAGTGCTCATTGCCGCTGACGAGCTGGGAAGCGCTGGCGACGGAACTGAGTGACCATACGTCAGCGTAGTCCGGCCAGCCCGATGTTTTCGACCAGGGATTGTTTGAACGCTGCAACCCTATCGCCCGGCAGCAATGTACAAGCGCGGCCTGACGCGCGATCAGCGGGAACCGGGAAATAGCCCCCGAATTTCAATCTGCGGCATAAGCCCGAAAGACTGAATCAGGAAAATGGCGTATCAATAGATGGCGAGAGCGCGCTGAATAATTGCGGCCCCTCCTCCGTCATGTACAAACAATCCTCAAGTCGTACTCCGAACTCGCCAAAAATATAAATACCTGGCTCATTCGAGAAACACATGCCGGGCGCGAGCGCCGTCGTCTCGCCATGCACAAAATTAACCGGCTCGTGACCGTCCATACCAATCCCATGACCCAGTCGATGCGAGAGACCGGGTGTTTTATAGCCGGGCCCAAACCCTTTGCTTTCATAGTAGGCGCGCACAACGTCATCGACTTTCCCCGCTGGCGTTCCCACCGTGGCCGTTTCGAGCGCAAGCTCCTGGCCGCGCTTGACGGTGTTCCATACGTCACGTTGTTTTTTGGACGGTTCGCCAAACACCCAGGTACGGGAGATATCCGATTCGTAGTCGTGAACACTGCAGCCGCAGTCCATGAGGATAATGCCTCCCTCCTTGACGAGCTGCGGCTGATCGGTGCCGTGCGGGTACGCGCTGGCTTCATTCAACAACGCCATCGAGAACCCCTGCGTAGCGCCCAGTTCGCGTGTCGCCCGATCCATGAGCGCCGAAATATCGGCCGGTGCCATGCCCTCCTCAAGCTGTGAATACACATGCTTGTAGGCTGCAATGGTAACGTCGCTGGCGGCCTGCATTAACGCGATCTCGGCGGTGGACTTGTACATGCGGCAGCCGCGGGTGATGTGCTTCCCGGATACAATCTCAAAACCTGGCGCGTCCTGTTGCACGCCCTCGACAATAAAATGCCGAACCGTCTCTTCTATCGCAATCCTGCCGCCTTTGAGCCCCCGATCTGCCAACACACCGGCGACCAGTGAAAAAGGGCTTTCATGTTCATGCCAGGTCCGAATATCTTCACCAAAACTCATACTCTCCCGAACGGACGGCTCTTCGAAATACGGTGTCACGACAGCGAATTCACCTTCCGCCGGAATAATTGCTCCAGTGAAACGCTCCGAGCGCCACCAGCGAACACCGGTGAAATAAACCAGCGCAGAACCGGCCTCAAGCAACAGCGCATCAATGCCTGCTTGCCGCATGAGTCGCTGTGCGCAGGCCACTCGTGCCTTGCGTTCGTCGACAGCAATTGGCTGGGCGTCGCCAGTAATTTTCTGGAGTTCCGGCATAGCACCGGTATCAACGGCGGGGATAGCGGCAGGAGCCATAGCCGT
>CAYUOY010000047.1:0-24808 GCA_964446495.1 uncultured Woeseiaceae bacterium
CCGTGAACAAACCGCTCATTCAAATTGAAATATTCTCCTCCCCCGGCTGTGACCGGTGTGGCCGGGTATCCGATATGTTAGGAAAAATCACCGATGAATTGGCAAGCGATCGAATAAGGTGGCGGGAAGTGAATGTTGTGGAGGAACTCGACTACGCGGTAAAGCTCGGTGTTCTGTCCATGCCATCGATAGCGATTGATGGTGAATTGGTTTTCAGGAGTCAGCCGTCCAGGAAAAAACTCCGCGCCGCCCTGAAAATGCGATTACAGACCGGCGCGGCCTGAGTACATGCTGATGCCCGTTTACATTACCGATCCACAAATCCAGACGCGACAATGAGTGGTATACAAATCGGAGATGTCTCAACCTTGCTCGGCGTCAGCGCTGACACGCTGCGTTACTACGAAAAGATCGGGCTCGTACCTGCTATCGCTCGAACCGATGCAGGTATCCGCGTTTACGTTGAGCGTGATTTGTCCCGATTACGCTTCATCAAACGTGCGCAGAAAATGCAGTTCAGTCTGAGGGAGATTGCTGCGCTGCTTAAGATGCGGCAAGACCCACAACATGCCCGGGATGAAGTCCGGGTGCTCACGGGGCACAAGCTCGATGAGATCAGGGAACGTCTGGAAGATTTGCAAGTCCTTCACAACGAGTTACAACTGCTGATGAATCTCTGTTCTGCAAGCAAGGATGGCTGCCCGATCATCGAAAGCATCGACAATGAAGAACATTGATCCACACCAGTAGGTGTAATAAATTATTGGTCAACTCGCCTTCATTTAGCAGAGTATAACCACGAAAGATCTGATCGCCCTGGCACCAATGAGTTCGCTATTTGTTTCAGTCGCCACCTCGACTTCACGCCGATCCAGGCTGTATCATCAAAGACTTGACTCTGGCGAAGCCAGCCACGACTCCCAAGAGGTTATGGCGGGAAGCCACTGCTGCGATCGACTCCTCATTGGACGCCCACCCCTCTGGAACCATTTAAATGACCCACCGAATCCTGCTTGCCATTGGTTTGATATTTGTCGCTGTCCCGTTGCTCGCCGAAGAACCCAGCATGGGCCCAATTATTGAAGACTACGGTCCAACCTATCCGATCGATTTTCGGGACGTGCCTCTGGAAGAGGATGCGGTCTACAAAATACTATTTGACCTGTCTGCCTACCCCGGTGAGGTAACTTCTCTCAACAGTAATCTTGTTAGCGTGGCACGTTACCTGAACATGCATGCCAGGAACGGCGTCGCGCTTGAAAATATGGATATTGCGGTCGTCGTTCACGGCGGAGCGATCAAGAACGCATTGTCGCACGAGGCTTACGAAGCTCGGTATCAGACGGAAAACCCGAATCTCGATCTGTTTGAAAAACTCGATGCGGCCGGCGTTAAATTCTATATTTGCGGACAGTCGATGCGCTTTCAGGGCGTCGAGAAAAGCGAGCTGGCAAGCCCGGCGAAAGTCGCACTATCCGCGATGACGATGTTGACCGTACTGCAAAACAACGGATACGCCCTCCTGCCGTGGTAGCGTTACTCGAACTATCCACCAACAACTGGCATCCATAATGAGCAGCCCTTTCCAGTTTATCGACGTATTTTCGGAGCAGTCGTTCGCCGGCAATCCTTTGCCGGTATTTCTGGATGCAGACGGGATGTCGACCAGTGACATGCAACAAATCACTCGCTGGATGAATCTTTCGGAGACGGCCTTTCTACTACCGCCAACCGACGCCAAAGCAGACTACCGTGTCCGTATATTTACGCTAACGCATGAACTGCCATTCGCCGGACACCCGACCCTGGGCAGTTGCCATGCCTGGCTGGCTGCCGGCGGCCAGCCACGACGCAAAACGGAGATTGTCCAAGAGTGCGGCATCGGTCTGGTATCGGTTCGTCGAACCGACAATCAGCTGGCATTTGCTGCGCCGGATCTGATTCGTGCGGGTCCGGTGGGCGATGCTGATCTCGACAGGATCGCCAGCGCATTGCAGATTGACCGCGACATCATCGTTGATTCGCAGTGGGTGGACAATGGGCCGGGCTGGGTCGCGGTATTGCTGGAAAATGCGCAGGCCGTTCTGGATATTGAACCGCTGCGTGAATTTCCAACGCAGATCGACATCGGTATCGTAGGTCCGTATGACGAAGGCGAAGATTCGGCATTTGAATTGCGCGCTATCTACTCCGATCATCAGGGTGCCATGCGCGAGGACCCGGTGACGGGCAGTCTGAATGCTTCGATCGCTCAATGGTTACTTGGGAGCGAACGCGCGACCGCCCCATATACAGCAACGCAGGGCACTTGTGTGGGGCATGCCGGACGCATCGAAATCAGCCAGGACCGCAATGGGACCGTATGGGTAGGGGGCGCAACGAAAACCCTGATCCGTGGCCACTTTACCGCCCGGCCGGATTCAGGAGTTTAAGCAAAGTGAGCAGAATACAAATCGAATGCGATCGTTGTGGAACACGAATCAATCTTCCTGTTCGGCAAAATTACGAAGCGCGTCAGATTCTACTCAAGAAAGGCTGGGTGCAGCGAGATACGAGTTCGCGGTACGGACGAAAGAAAGAAGATTACTGCCCGGAGTGTCGCGACTAGCGACGCTACAACCTACCAGGGTAACCGGCGTTGCTAGAATCGGAAATTGAATCCGGCCATCGGCCCTTTGTAGGAAAAGTCAGTCACCAGATCGCCGTCCTTAAATTCTGCCTCTTTATATTGATAGCCAAAAAGAATTCGATTTTGCTGACGCTTACCCACAGTGTAGGCGAAGTTGGCTCGCACAATGAATGTGCCTTCGGTGTTCCAAAAACTGAAATCGCCATGTGTCAGCAAGGCCCAACGATCAGATAAATCGAACCGGTATCGCACGCCTAGTAGCGCGTCGTAGTAGTTATCGGTAGAGCGTCGCGTACTTACGGGCGAGCCGTCGTTTGTCAGGCTAAAATCATAACGATCATCAAATCCATTGTAGCGGATGCCGCCAAATACATTGAACTGGGATCCAACACCGCCAGGCCAGTACGCGAGGGCTGCGTCGAAAAATGTCTGCTTATTCTCGGCATCGATCGTAATTACGGTACGCTCTGCAGTGTCACTGGTTTTGAGATAGGTAAGGTCACCGAACGCGCTCCAGTTTCCCTTACCGCCCTCGACATGCAACATAAATGCGGCATCCAATGTGTCCAGCAGATCACTAAAGCTAATGTCGCCGGAACCGATATTGGCATCGCGGAACGTCAAATCGACGCTCGTCTCAGTGGCCCAGATATACGGCGTAATCGACCAACCGAAGGTTTCGTTCTCCGCCGCTGCCGCAAAAGTCGGTCCACTCAGCCCGGCGATGCTCGCAAGAGCGATACCGTATTTGTAGAATGATATTGACATTTCTATTCTCTCAAAGGAAATTCAAAGCAGGAATATTATGGCAGCCAAATGCGGTACAGTAAAATCCGTTTCCGGCCATGCCAATCAGTAATTTCCACAGTTTTTGCCTCACGGTAAAACAGTGGCCGGGCTGCAACAAATTGTTGCCCAACTCCTGTTCGGCAAAATTACGAAGCGCGTCAGATTTTTGTCAAGAAAGGCTAAGCGCAGTGAGATACAAAATCACGGTACGACCGAAAGAAAGAGGGTAATTATCCGGAGTGTCACGGCCGGTGAAACGGCAAGCGCTCACTCTCAGCCAGTTCTATAATCTGAACCCACCCCTCGAAGAAAACATGATAACGTGGGCGCATGGCCAGATCCGCTGTCATGACAACCCATACCACCTGCTACATGTGCGCCTTCAACTGTCCGGTCACCGTAGACAGCAGTGGTGCGGAAATCATCTCTATCGACCAGCCTGGCTGCGTGCGTGCGACGGCCATTCGCGAACAGCGAGAAAGCGAACAGCGTCTCCTTCACCCGCAGGTACGCGATAACGCCAATGCAGCCTGGCAGACCGTGCCATGGAGTGAAGCGGTCTCACAAACTGCGCGGCGACTGCAGGAAATTCGCGATCAATACGGTCCCCAGGCGGTAGCTTTCGCGGTGGGTTACACCAAAGAGGTCCGGCCTTACCTGCAACGGCTCGCCCATGGGTTTGGCACCTCGAATTATATCGCCGAAGACAGCTGCTGTTATGCGGCCAGTTCCCTGGCAGCCACTTTTACCTTCGGTCCGCAATACAGCCATTACCTGGGCCCCAGCCGGGTCCAGTCCCCGGCCACGCAGTGCCGGCTTGTCTGGTCGAACAACCCGAAAGAAAGCCGGCCCCCGGACGACTGGCATGTATTCAACAATGCCTCACGCGTTGCGACCATCGTTGTCGATCCACGGCGCACCGCGTTGGCGCAACGGGCGGCGATACATCTGATGCTGCGCCCGGGCACCGATGGCGCGCTCGCCCTGGGCTTCGCCCATGTCATATTAAACGAAGGTCTGGAGGACAAAGCCTTCCTCAAGGATCATGCCCTGGGACTGGACGAATACAGGCAGTACGTACAGGAGTTCACACCGAAACAGGTGGGGGCCATTACCGGTGTCGCACCGGGAAAAATCATTGCAGCGGCACGACTGTATGCAACCTCGAATCCCGCGCAACTCACCATCTCGCCCAGAGCCACGACCCATCACAGCAACGGCCTGCAGAACCACCGCGCTGTCCTCCTGCTTTCCGCACTGTGCGGCAATCTGGATGTGACCGGCGGCAACCGGCCATCCTATGACCGCCTGAGGGAAAAAAGCGTTACGCTTTACGATGAAAAGATTGCGTCACTCGATGCGCCCATAGGTCAGGCAAAATTTCCCCTGTTTATCGAACATTACGGGGAGGGACAGGGTATGTGCCTGGCCGACCACATCGAATCCGGGGAAGTAAAGGCGGTCTTTTCCGTCGGCATGTCCATCACCATGTGGCCGAATTCCAAACGTCTGGAGAAGGCGTTGCGATCATTGAAGTGTTTCGTGGTCAGTGATTATTTCCCGAACGTCACTCGCGATGCCGCCAGCATTTCTTTTCCCGCCGCCACCGCTCTCGAGCGCCAGGCCCTGATCGTCGGTGATCGAGGCCGGTTGCAGTACCGACCGGCAGCGGTACCACCGCGAGGCGAGGCGAAGGGCGACACGGAGTTGGTTTTCGACCTGGCAGAAGCACTGGGACTGGCAGATATGTTCTGGGGTGGAGATCTGCACGCCAGCTACGACGAGCGCCTGCAAACCACCGGCGTACGTTTTCATGAGCTGCCCGAAGACGGTCGCAGCATCAAAGTGCCGGCGCCTGAATCGCCGGATCGAAGTTACCTTAAGAATGGCTTCAGCACCCCCAGCGGGAAGGTGGAATTCACCAGTACCGTACTGGAAAAGGCCGGATTTGAAGGCCTGCCCATCTACCGGGAACCCCACTGGAGTCCCGTTAGCACGCCTGAAATCGCCAGGGAATATCCCTTGATCCTGACCACCGGCGCTCGCAGCAGGAACTACACCCACTCACAAGGGCGGGAGCTCAAACGACTAAGGGAACGTGAGCCGGATCCGCGCGTGCAGATCAATCCGGTGGACGCCACGGCACGCGCGATCGAAGCGGACCAGTGGGTGGCAATCTCCTCGCCGATCGGCAGCATAAAAATGCGGGCATGGGTCACCGACGATGTGGCACCGGGGGTCGTGCAGGCAGCTCACGGTTGGGCAACGGCCAATATCAACGAACTAATACCCGATAGCGGACTCGATCCAATCAGCGGCTTTCCCCCGTTCGGATCAGGGCTTTGCCAGATTGCCGGCGACAGCGTACAAAATTAAAGTTTGACCCGTGCTTTCGGTCTTGGGGACATTCCGGGCGAGAGTTGATATCAGTAGAACTGCCGCCTTTTTGGCTGGCTGTCGATGAAATCGGGCGACAGCTCGACCCGTTCGTAGCGTCCTGGCACCAGGCAGTTTCCCGGTCAGCCGGCATTACACCGATAGGGTATTTCGACCGGTTCTCCGCGTTCGTCCATTTGATCGCCGATCGCTTGCATCAGGTTCGGGAACGGGCGTGGGTCGAACGTTCCATAGGTCAGAAAGTTGGACATGATTTTTACGTCACCGCGTCTATCGAATTCCTGGAGATAGGCTTCCGCGGCGGCGTCGTTGCCCATGATCTTGTTGACCAGCCAGATAGTCACCGATTCGGGATCTGCATACCCCAACTCAAGCGCCCTCTTGTAGAGCCGCTCAGCATCACTTAAGCGCTTCTCCGCACAAGCCTGGCGCAGCGAAGAAAGTAGTCGCACGGACTCTGGCAAATCGCTGGCGTCGATTGACGGTAGTATCTTGCTCGCACCGTCAATAGCGCCGGTCCAAAGCAAGGCACGATGTGCCTGGTAAGCAATGGAGGTGTCTTCACCGAAACGTTCCAGCGCCACCGTGGTCATCTTATGAAGTTGATCCATATCACCGGCGTAGAGAAGGCCAATGACTGAATCGGTAACTACCGCCGGATCAAACCCATCGCGCTCGAGAAATTCGCGGACAGTGCTGCGCAGCGTTTCATAGTGCCCGAGACTCAAGAGAAGGGTCAGTTGAAGACTCTGGGCTTCTTTATCGTTGGGCCGCTGCCTGAGGTATTCGGTGTTTAGCTGCAAGGCCCGTTTGTTGTTTAACTGCTCTGACTCTCTGTTTGCCCGGTAAAACAGCTTTCGTGCTGAATCTTGCTCGTGCTCTATGGCGCCCGAGATTGCGCTATCGAACATACTTGCAATCTGTTCTGCCGGCAGATCGGTCACGCCTGAATGCGTGATCATAACGTTAGTCTGTATTTGCCAGAATTCCGCCAACCTCCAGTAGGCCAACGCAAACTCAGGATCAATCGCTATGGCCTCCTCGAACGCCTCTTTCGCCGACAGCGATTCATAAATATCACCCGACGCGAACGAGCTTGCGTACTCGGCAGTGCCCCGCAGGTAGGCTTCATAGGCGGTGATCGATCGAGTGCCCGAGGATACGAAACGGGCCAGCGCTGCAGGGTCAATGGCCGTCTTTAGCGCCAGGGCGATCTCGATCGCAACGTCTTCCTGGATGTCGATGAGGTCGGCAATATCCCGATCGTAGTTTTGCGACCAGAGATGAAAACCATCGCTGGCACGGATCAACTGGGCGGTGACCCGCAATCGCTCGCCACTTCTTCGCACCGAACCCTCAAGCACGTGTTGTACGCCCAGGGCGGCGGCGATCGTCGGCAAATCTTCGGTTGAATCCTTGTAGGCGAATGAGGACGTTCGCGCCGATACCAGCAGGTCCGGTGTGCGTGCCAGTGAGTTCAGGATTTCTTCAGTCAGCCCGTCGGCAAACCACTCCTGGTCTGCATCGGCGGACATATTGACGAAGGGGAGAACGGCGATCGAGCGCCGGCCTGGTTCTGCGTCAACGTCTGTTGATGCCGCCGGAATCGCTTGTGTATCCGCATCGGCCGCCTGAGATTCAACCGCTGCCACGGCATCCGGCCCCGGGATACTTTCAGATTGTTGCCGTTCCCAAAGAAAATAGCCGACGGCAATGACCAAAACGGCAATAATGACGCGATCAAGCTTGCGACCCGTGTTGTGCGTGACGCTGTCACTTCGATCGACCGCTTTGGTGGTTTTCAGGCCTTCAGGCGTCAGCTCGAATGCCCAGGCGAAAAAAAGCGCGAGCGGCAGGCCGATCGCGAGCAGCAACATGATCGCCTGCATTACCCAGGCTGGTGCGTTCGTGTTTTCCAGCACCAGGTCGGAGAATTGCAGGATCAGCCACGCGACAACGACATAAGCGACGCCAACGCGAACCACGTTGCGACGTTTCAGTTCCTGGAAGAGTCCTGCCATCGAGCTGGTTTCCTTACCGATCGGTTAGCAAAAGTACACGTATGTGGCGGATATTGCATGAGTTTGGTGCCCGAATGTCAGGAAAGGCCATCCGGCTGACGTAATAATTCGCTCCTTATTGCACATTGCTTGTCATATGTATGATCATGTTTTCATCCAAAATCCTTATTCAGGGTTTTCTTGACTCTGCATAGCGGTATTTGGTTGATCTGGATCCGTCTCTATCAATGAACACCAAAAATTGGTCCGGCCAAAAACGGAGTACACCACTATGAGCAATGCCGTGCGTTTTCTTCATCACCCAACCTCACAGCCATGCAGAGCGGTGCAGCAATTTCTGCTCGAGTGTGAAATGCCGTTTGAGGAAGAGGTTGTCGATCTGATTACCGGGGTCAATGAAAAGCAGGACTTCAAGGACAAATACAATCCGACCGGGCAGGTGCCAATACTGGTCGACGGCGACTTCGTTGTTTGGGAGAGTTCGGCGATCGCGTACTACCTGAATGAAAAATTTGCTGCACCCGCTAACTGGTTCGGTGCGACCGCTCAGGAAAGAGCTCACATTCAGCAATACTGTCACTGGCACGCATCCTATCTTCGTCGTGGCGCAGGAGCGTTCTTCTATACTCACTTTGCAGAATGCATTTGGGGTAAACAGGATTTTTCCAGGGAGATCGCGAAGGGGAGATATGCCCTGGATGATTCATTGAAGTATCTGGAAGGATGGCTCAGTGAAAATAAGTACCTGTGTGGCGATGAAATCAGTTTTGCTGATTTGCTGGCTTATCATGAACTGGTTTCCCACGTTGCCGGGGCTATTATTGGCGATACTGAATGGGAGCGGCACCCCAGGATCAAAAAGTGGTTTGACACCATCAGTGAGCGCCCCCATTCCAGTCCTGTGAGTGCAACGATCATGCAGATCGGAGCCATGCGCCTGGCGGGTGACCCCATCCCCATGACGCGCAAGACGTCTCTGGCGAAAGGGACGGAGGTTACGCCTGGTGTCTTTAGTTAAGGACGCTGTTCATGGCCGGTTTCGCTGATCGCGCCGTGCTGTCGGTAGAACGGCATGATTGCCGCCAGAACTTCTCTGGAGTTGTTGACTCCGAATTGCTGCATGAAAATAAATGTCGCAAGCTTTCGCCCCGCGTCAGATTCGAACTTCTTGTCAGCACCGTCACCAGATGCCCAAAGATAGGATGCGAAGAAAAGGGCGCCGAACTGGACATCCGGCACGCTGCCCAGCCTGATCATTTCCGAAATGTCAGATGCCAGGGTACTGTCCCGTGCCATCTCATAGAGATAATCAGCGTGATCACAGGTGAGAAACCCCGTTTCGTGCGCTTTTCGGATCGATTGCGTGATTTCCCGATTGTATTGAACTAGTTCAATTGCCATTACAGTCTCCCTTTCTTGAGTTCAGGACAAGACGTCTTGCCTCAAGATTCGACTATGCTGGACCTGTCCTTCGAAGGATTGTCGAATTGCCTCACCTTCTTATCCAATTGCGGAATCCTGGCAATGGCGAACTCTGTTGTTGGTGTTCTGCCGCGATCATCCCGAGTAAACAGTTCGCTTGACGCCGTAACAAAACGCCGCCATCGGAATTGATGTTGCCACCGCCGCGCATCAGGGTATCGCCTATATATAATATGTAGGAATGGATAATTAAGTTTTTTTTGATTGTTTTTATACGACCAGTTCCCCTATATTCGTGCTTATGAGTCGCCGGCCGGGTTCTCGCCAGCGGATGGGGTTCTCATCGAACTTTTTGGCGCTGGATTGAAGAAAAGGAACTAAGCAAATGACTGCCATCAGGCCGCGTTCGGGGCCCCTCAAGATAAAGGCGCCGATGGTTGAGGCATCTTCAGGTGGGGATGGGCAGGCAACCATCAACATTTTCAACAATGAAAGTGCGCTTGGACCGAGTCCCAAAGCCATCGCGGCGGCAAAAGACGCACTAAACAATGCTGAACGATACGCGGAGGGCGCTCCTGAGCAGCTGGCGGACGCGATTGCAGCACGATTCGATCTGGATGCTGCCCGGATAGCATGCGGGTTTGGTTCGGACGATATTTTGGCGCGACTCGCGCGCGTTTACCTGTCGCCGGGCGATCAACTGATCTACAGCGTAAACGGGTACCAGAAAATTCCCAACTACGCCTATGCCAACGACGCGGAGCCGGTCGCTGCTGCGGATGATGACTTCAAACCCGACGTGGATTCAATTTTGAGCTGCGTCACCGACAAGACACGAATCGTCATGATCGCCAGTCCCGACAATCCGTCGGGTCGCTATTTGTCCCGGTCGGAAGTTCGCCACCTGCATGGCGAGTTATCGGAAGATATTCTTCTGGTACTTGATTCGGCCTATTCCGAATACGTGGACGCACCAGACTATGAAGACCCGACCCTGTTGGTTGAAGAGGCGCAGAACGTAGTCGTAACGCGAACTTTTTCAAAAATATTCGGGCTTGCCGGCCTCCGCATGGGCTGGCTTTACGGCCCACCAGAAGTCGTCGATGTGGTCAAACGTATCGGTATCACTTTCCCGTTGACCCAACCTGGGCTGGCCGCCGGTGTCGCCGCCCTTGCGGACACGGAACATACCCGGAGGATTTTTGAAACTAACCGGGAACTGCGGCGCCGTTTTACGGCCGAGCTTACTGAACTGGGACTCAGCGTCTGTCCCAGCCAAACCAATTTCGTACTAGTACGGTTTGAAGATGAAGCGAAACCGGCTATTGACGCCTACGAATTTCTGGTCGCGCACGGCATTATTGCGCGGCGGTTGGCTGCGCCCGTTTTCAAGAACTGTATTCGCTTCACCATCGGCCTTGATGACGAGATGCGGAAGGCGGCGGATACGCTCAAGGAATATATGACGGGGTAGTTAACAGGATGATGTTGCAGGAGAATACCGTGGAAGCACAAGCTTCAAAGCCCCTGACCGGGGCATCCATAATAAATGCCCTGAAGCGCGGCAACGTGGAATATGTAGCGGCGTTGCCCGACATCGTTACCTGTGACAACGTGCTCTGGCCGCTGACCAATGACCAGGATCTCAAGTTGGTTACGGTATGCAAGGAGGACGAGGGCGTTTCCATTTGCGCCGGGCTTTCCTACAGTGACCGGCGGGCCGTACTGCTGATTCAGCACACGGGGTTTCTTGATTCCGTGAATGCTATCCGGGCTATCGCCGTGGAGTATGGGCACCCGGTCGTTATGATTGTGGGCCTGCAAGGTATGGAATCTGACCGTATACCGGCGGAATCAGGGCAGTATGGCATTCGGATCCTTGAGCCCATCTTGCAGGCAATGGATCTGGATTACGCGCTGTTGAACGATGAGCAGGACACCGGGGCCATTGTTCCGGCCATTGACGAAGCCTATGCGAATTCCACGCCCTTCGTTTTTCTGGTGGTCAGGAGTCCCGAGTAAGCCATGATGAAGCGAGATAAGGCACTGGAAATTATTGCCCGGCAATATCCCGACGGGATTGTTGTCGCCGTTTATCAATCGGCATTCGACTGGCTGGCTATTCGGCCGCACCCGCTGAACTATGTGGGCGTCGGCGCCATGGGACAGGCATCGTCACACGCGTTGGGCCTTGCATTGGGCTGCCCCGATCAAAAGGTGGTGGTTCTTGACGGTGACGGCAGTCTGTTGATGAACCTGGGAACCCTGGTCACGGTAGCCCAGGCTGCCCCGACGAACCTGATTCATTTCGTTAGCTTCAATGGCATTTACGAGGTGAATGGCCGCTATCCACTTCCCGGTGGGCGGAGCGTGGATTTCTGTGCTCTTGCCCGGGCCGCCGGTTATTCCCGGACCTACCACTTCTCGGAAGTTGATGACCTGAGCAACCGGATTCCCGAAGTTTTTGAGGGGGAAGGACCGGTATTCGTAGTCCTTGAGGTTGAAACAGGGGTTGAATACCCAAGGGACTTTTCCATCATCCATAGCCCGGATATGCGACAAACTTTTCGCGAAGCCCTCAAACAGGTGCGCGCCGAATAGAACATCGGCCGTGCTTCCCCTGTTACCGGAGATTCGGTGACAGGCCAGGTCTCGACGCCACGTACTCATCCACAATCTCAATGAATTGTTTAGCCATTCGGGACAGTGGCTTGTGCGCCGGATAAAGCAAGGTGAGTTCTACCGGTATTGCCGGTTCGAAAGGTCGGATCACTATGTCCTGATGAAACCCGTCTTTATGAAAGATCGGTCCAATGACTGAAACACCCAGTCCTGCGGCGACCAAACCACTGATTGCTTCCGTCGTGCGAGCTTCGACACTGAGGTGGCGCCGAACACCGGCTTTGCGAAAGACCTCATCCACGATGTGGCGGGAAAAGGAATCGGCTTTGAACGAAATGAAGGGCTGGTCTTCAAGGTCCTTCGCCCGGATTTTTTTCCTCGACGCTAACGCATGGTTGGTGGGCAGGATGCAGACGGACCGGCCACTGGCGACGGGCCGTGTCTCGATGGCGGCCTCTTCTGCGGGAAGTGTGGACAGTCCGATATCGCACTGCTGGGAGACAATCCACTTGAACAGGCGTTTCGAAGGCTGTACCTCAAGGGATATGGAAACCGCCGGGTGCCGGGCGACAAGCTGTGAGACAAGGTCCGCCACTACGGTTGAAGCAAGGCTGGGAATGGTGATCAGCCGGAAATGATCCCGCCGGAATTCGCGAATGGATTCTGCCACCTTGGCAATCTGATCAAGCCCGACGAAGGCTCGCTCCACTTCATCGAACAGCGACCTTCCTTCTTCGGTGGGAATAAGTTGCCGTTTGGCGCGTGAAAATAATTTGAAATCAATTTCGCATTCGAGGTCTTTGATCATCCTGCTGACCGCCGGTTGGGAGACGTAAAGCATGCTCGCTGCCTGGGTTACCGTGCCGGTCACCATGACGGCACGGAAAGCTTCGATCTGACGGGACGTAATCATTTTTCGCCTACTGAGGGAAGAAGTCGGAGGGTGATTTTATATAATATCCAGTAATGGATTGAAAAAAAAAAGCATTATCATTTATCTTCAACATCGTTGATAATTGAAAAGACACGGGTTCTGCGAGGTAATCGATAAGCTCCTGAACCGGCCAGCAGGGAGATCAGGCGGGCTTTAATGCAGAAATATCAGATTTTCCATGGCGGGAAATGGCACGATCCATCCTCGGGGGAATGGTTCGAGGCAGTGAATCCCTACGATGGTGCCGTATGGGCACAAATACCGCGCTGCAATTCTTCCGACGTGGACAAAGCAGTCGCTGCCGCCAAAGACGCGTTCGAAAATGGTCCCTGGTCATCTCTGGTTCCCAGTGACCGGGCAGCGCTGCTGCACAAGGCTGGCGACCTGCTTTTCGAGCGTGCCGAACAGATCGCGGAGATCGAAACCCGTGATATCGGCAAGCGAATCACGGAGAGCGTGCCCCAGATTCAATATATAGCCAAGTGGTTCCATTATTATGGAGGCATAGCCGACAAGATTGATGGGCGTGTGGTCCCCATGGATCGCAACGACGTCTTCAGCTACACCCTGCGCGAACCCTTAGGCGTGATTGCGGCGATTACACCCTGGAATTCGCCCGTCATGATCGCCGTTTGGAAACTGGCTCCCGCACTCGCTGCGGGAAACACGGTGGTGGTTAAGCCCTCGGAAGAAGCATCCGCATCGACCATCGAATTGATGTCCGTATTTGAAGAGGCTGGATTTCCCGCGGGGGTGGTCAATCTTGTTACCGGGTTCGCTGGCGAAGTCGGCAAGCCTCTCGTCGCCCATCCGGATGTGGCAAAGGTGACCTTCACCGGTTCAGAAGGGGCAGGCAGGCAGGTAAGCATTTCCGCTGCCGCCGACTTCAAGCGGGTTACTCTGGAACTGGGCGGCAAATCGCCACAAATCGTCTTTCCCGACGCGGATATGGAAAGCGCGGTCAACGGCGTCATCTCCGGTATTTTTCTTTCAAACGGACAAAGTTGTGTTGCCGGGTCTCGCTTGTTCCTTCACCAGGATATCGCCGATGCGTTCCTTGAGAAACTGACTTCGCGCCTGCACGGGCTGACGATGGGAGACCCTTTTGACAAGGGAACCATGATCGGCCCAATCGCCAATCGGACTCAGTTTGAGAAAATAGTATCTTTCATCGAGGAAGCTAAGGAACAGGGGGCGAAGTGTATTCACGGCGGGGCGGTCGGGACTGGCAAGCAGTGCGGTCAGGGCCTGTTCGTCGAACCAACCATCTTTGTTGATGTGACGCCCGACATGCGAATTGTTCGGGACGAGGTTTTCGGGCCGGTCCTTACCGTTATGCGTTTTAGTCATCAGGATGAAGCCGTTCAGATGGCCAACGATTCCGCCTACGGTTTAGCGGCGGGCGTATGGACCGGTGACATTGGCCGTGCCCATTCGATGGCTCGCCGCCTGAAGAGCGGCACCGTCTATGTCAACGCCTACCGGGCAGTAAGCGCTGCCGCCCCAGTGGGGGGGTACAAGCGCAGTGGGTTTGGCCGTGAAAACGGTATCGAAGCCATTGACGAATTTACGCAAACTAAAAGTGTCTGGGTAAATATCGGAGAAGGCGTAGCCAACCCGCTTGCGACATCGTCTTGACGGGACAGAGGCGAAAATGGGCTATGCCAGTTGAAAACTAAAACCACGGCGGTTGAAGAGCGTCCATGCCGATCGGCACCTCGAAAGAAGGTGGGTTATTTCGGCAGGAAATCGCCTCTTATCGACATGGCGCAACTGGCCGTACTTCTAAGTGCGGTCGTATGGTTGATTTACGCCGGTGCCGTGGAAATGAACTACAACTGGCAGTGGTACCGCGTTGGCAAATTCATTTACCGTGTTGTCGATGGTGAATTTATTGCCGGCCCTCTTCTGCGAGGTCTTGGAGTCACCCTGCAACTGACCGCCTGGAGCATGGTGTTGACGGCGATTGTCGGTCTCGTCACCGCATTGCTGCGACTATCGAATTCCTTTTCGGGAAAGTTGGTTGCGACGATCTACCTCGAGGCGGTTCGAAACACACCCTTGCTGGTGCAGCTTTTCCTGTTCTATTTTGTACTGGGCCCGATTATCGGCATCGACCGGTTCTGGGTCGGAGTGCTGTGCCTTTCTTTTTTCGAGGGCTCCTTTGCCAGCGAAATTATCCGGGCCGGATTGCAGTCCGTGCCGCGGGGACAGGTAGAGGCGGGGAGCGCCATCGGTCTTACTCCGTTTGATCGCTTCCGCTATATCGTTCTGCCCCAGGCAATACCCCTTATCCTTCCGCCGATGACTGGGCTGATCATTTCACTCATTAAGCATTCCGCCATCGTCAGCGTTATTGCGGTGGCGGAAATGACGACAGCAGGCCTGAATGTCATCTCGGATACCTTCATGGCTTTTGAAATCTGGTTCACGGTGGCGGCCATGTACCTGGTTATAACCGTGTCACTCTCGTTCTTCGTCTCCGCTCTCGAACGTCGAGCGCGCAGGGGAATGTAGCGGGCGCTTTGTCGGTTACTGTTGATTTTGGAATGGACTTAGAAAAGGAAATATTGTTGTGAGACTTCAAGTAACTACAAAAAGCTTCCTGGTCGCCCTGGCCCTGACCGTCGGGATGTCCGGAGTCGTGCGCGCAACCGCGATACAGGACCTGGCGGCCGCCAGCGTTATTGAAACCATCAAAAGACGGGGCGTAATGCGGGTCGGTGTATCGAGCTTCGTGCCCTGGGCGATGCGGGACAAGAGCGGCAATTTCATTGGCTTCGATATTGACGTTGCCACCAAGGTGGCCAGTGACATGGAAGTGAAAGTCGAATTCGTGCCTACCGCCTGGTCAGGAATTATTCCGGCCCTGCTGGCCAATAAATTCGACGTTATCATCTCCAGCATGTCAGTGCGGCCGTCACGCAACCTGACGGTCAATTTTACTATTCCCTACGCGCACTCAGGTCAGCAATTGGTGGCCAGTTCGAAACTGGCCGCCGGGTTCAAACTGGCGGACTTCAACGACGCCAGTGTAACCATCACTTGCCGACGCGGGGCCACCTCCTGCAACGCCGTCCAGGATCTGTTTCCAAAAGCCAGCCTGCGCCGGTTTGATGATGATGCCCAATCGTTCCAGGAAGTCGTTAACGGCAGTGCTCATGCGGCAATTTCACTGGCGCCCAAGCCGGGTTTCTGGATGAGCAAGTATCCGGACAAGCTGTTCATGCCCACTGAGGAAAACCTCACCCGCGGTGACGAGGCCTTCGCGGTTCGCAAAGGCGACCCCGATGCCCTTAACTTTTTCGACAACTGGATCAGAGTAAATACCAGTAGCGGCTGGATGCAAAAGCGGCATGATTTTTGGTTCAAAACTCAGAACTGGGCTACGAACGTCAACAATGCTAAATAGAACCGGCAACGGCCCCCCTCGCGGCACTCATACCCGGGGGTGTGACGACCCTGTACCTGCATTGAAAGAATAATGGACCAGCACCGTCTCCCACCGCCCGTCAAGTCTCGAAGTCGGATCAAACCGGTCGATTTCCTGATCATCAGTGTGGTTGTTTCGCTGGTCGTATTCGTCGTATACCGTGTTGAAAATGTTCTTGTTTATGAGTGGAATTGGGGGCTGATTTTCGAGTACGTGTTCAGCTGGGATGAGGAAACAGGGTCGCTGGTCCCTAACCTTATCCTTAAAGGGTTGCTAATGACGCTGCGGCTGGCGTTTTGGGCGACCATCGCGGCGGCCATCATCGGGCTTCTCATGGGGCTGTGCCGCACCAGTTCAAATTTGTTCCTTCGCGCCATGGCGCGTATTTACGTGGAGCTTATTCGCAACATACCGCCGGTTGTCTTTATCTTCGTTTTCTACTTTTTCATCAGCAGCCAGATCATGCCGCTGTTGGGCATTGATGATTTTTCCAGCAATCCACCTGCGGAATGGATTCCGGTCATCGAAACTCTGTTCGGCCCCATCGGGCTCTTCAGCAACTTCGTCTCCGGCGTTATCGTTCTCGCCATGTTCGAAGGAGCCTACATAACCGAGATCGTTCGCGCCGGTATCCAATCCATTGACAAGGGGCAGTGGGAGGCGGCACGTGCCGTAGGATTGTCCCGCTTCAATGTATCGAGGGATATCATTCTGCCCCAGGCGCTGCGCAAAATTCTGCCGCCGCTGGCCGGGCAATTCATTTCGCTGATTAAGGATTCAAGCATCGTATCGCTGATCTCTATCCAGGAACTTACCTTCGTGACCATGGAGGTCTCCAACACCACGACCCGTTTTTTCGAAGCCTGGATCATCACCGCGGTTTTGTATTTCATGATTTGCTACCCGCTGGCTGTCCTGTTTTCCCGCCTGGAAAAAAAGATGCAGGCGAGCGGACAGCATTGATCCCGTTGGCTGGACACGTGTAGAGTGATTAAATGAACAATGTGAAAGAACAAGAACCAATGCTAGACATGCGCGGTGTCGGCAAGTGGTATGGTGATTTCTGCGCGCTCTATGATTTCACGCTTCAGGTCAAGCCAGGCGAACGGGTGGTTGTATGCGGGCCGTCCGGATCGGGCAAGTCAACCATGATTCGCTGTATCAACCGGCTGGAGGAACACCAGGCCGGCCAGATCTTTGTCGATGGAATCGAACTTACTGACGATATGAAAAACATTGAGACCATCCGCCGTGAAGTCGGCATGGTGTTCCAGAATTTCAATCTTTTTCCTCATCTGACGGTCCTTGATAATCTGACTCTTGGGCCGGTGCGCAACCTGAAACTTTCAAAAAAGGAAGCCGGGGAAAGGGCCATGCATTTTCTCGAACAGGTGCGGATCAGCGAACAGGCGCAGAAATATCCGAATCAACTTTCAGGCGGTCAGCAACAGCGGGTTGCCATTGCCCGGGCCCTGTGTATGAAGCCCAAAATGATGTTGTTCGACGAGCCAACCTCGGCCCTGGACCCTGAAATGATTTCCGGTGTTCTGGATGTTATGGCCGAACTTGCCGAAGAGGGCATGACCATGGTCTGCGTTACCCACGAAATGGGTTTTGCTAAAAAGGTCGCCGATACCATGGTGTTCATGGATAAGGGGGAGATCGTCGAAATTGCTCCGCCCGAGGAATTTTTCTCGAACCCGAAAAGCGAGCGCTCGAAACTGTTCCTCAGTCGGGTGCTTTCCCACTAGGTCCTGCAGACCTGTTCAGACCATCTTTACTCACACCTAATGCCTGCATCAGCGGCCGGTCGAAGGCCGATCTGGCGATTTTGCTGCGCGCTCCGTATGCGAGGGTTACGCACCAAATATATGTAAACCGACAAGAACGAGGTTAGCCACCCCGAGAGCTATCAAGGCCAGCAGCGTTAGCTGCATTCCTCTTACTCTCGGTTGTAACGCCGATGCAGAGGATTTCATTCCGATTGGGTGCAACAGACGGCCGATTACGAATGCGGCCGCCAACAGGGATGTTACCCACCACGGCGCGTGGTTTAATTCCAGGCACGCCAGTAGTATGAGTGCAATTGGGGCGTACTCCGCCAAATTGGCCTGGGTCCTTATGGCGCGGAGTAAATCGTCCTGGCCACCGTCTCCAACACTTACACCGCGTTTTCGTCGGTAGCTGATCACGTTCAAAGAAAGTTTTACGTACAAGAACCCCAATATCGACGCCGCGATCGCGGTTACCATTAGCACTATGACTATCTCCTGTTTACCGGAACGGTTCGTTCTCTCGTTTGAAATTCTTTGTACGCCTAACGCCGCCGGCACCAAAGGTGCGAAACGGTTTTCGCGCCCGGTAGCTGAAACGCTGGTGCGAACTGCTTGCCCTGGTCACACTAGTTACATGCCGTTGCCGAACACTGCTTCATAGTGCACGACCTCAGGGAATGGATCATAGAAATGATGGAGGAGCGACTTCCATTCTTGATACCGCTCCGATCCCCTGAATCCCTCTGTGTGGTCTTCCAGACTCTCCCAATTGACTAACAATATATACCGGTCTGGTTCTTCGATGCATCTCTTGAGCTGATGAGACAAATAGCCAGGCATTGAGGCAATGATAGATTGCGCTGCTGAAAACGCCCTCTCGAACTCCTCCCGCTGGCCAGGCCGTACATTCAGATTTGCCACTTCGAGGATCATCATTTCACTGAGAGCATATAACGGTCTAGCTGACTCGCGCCAAGTATCTGGCGCAGTTCTTGCGAATGCAAATACTAACCACCCTGCACGAACTGTGACAGATACTACCGGGCGGCAAGTTCAGCGTGTTGTTAGACAACTTATGCGGCATGCTCGTGGAACTCGAGTTCAATCTTGAGACGCCCTCCAAGAGCTTGCACCGCACTTTGAAGTGTCTGCAACGTCACTGACGAGTTGTCCGGATCCAGCAGTCGGTCTAACGCTGATCGACTGGTCTCCATACGCCGAGCCATTTCTGCTTTGCTTAGGTTTGTCTCAGACATCTTCTCAGCAAGTTGGTAAGAAATATAACGCTTCACTGCGACAGCGGTAACTTCTTCAAGAAGACCGTCTTCATCAAGCAAGTCATCAAAATCGCTACCAATATTTCTCCTAGCCATATCTACGATCTCAACTTAGTCAGTCTGCGTTTTGCAATTGCCAATTCCTTTACGGGTGTCTTTTGGGCTTTCTTCACAAATCCATGCAGGAGCACGATCTTGTGGTCGACAATAGTAAAGAACGTTCGAGCAATTCCTGACGACAAATGTGAATGCAGCTCCCAAAGATTATCGGCCATTTTCCGCGACAGCGGCATTCCGATTGGCCAGCCAAACTGTAGGGCCTTAATGTCCTCGCCAAGGGACCTTCTGTTCTCTCGAGTGAGACCCTTAAGTCAGTCACGTACCGGTTCACGACCTGAGTCGAGTCGAAAGAAAACAACCGGAATAGGTCTATCCACTGGCATGAATAGAATGTACCGTTTATGGTACACATGTCAAGAAAACAGACAAGGGTGGGAGAGTCGTCTAACGACCAAGCCAACCTGCCCGGTGCTGCCGGGCAGAGAAAACAGGCCCTACCAAAATCCCCGCCCGGTGGCACCAGGTCAGGTTGAGCGCCTGATTAGCCACCACCGGGTTCAGGGCCATCATCATTAGCCAAAGTGATCCGCGCGAGTTGATCTCCAGACAAATTCAGTCTTGAGACTTGATCGCGAGTCAAGACGGCACCGTCCATGATCGCACCACCGAAAACGCAGTTGTCGAATGATGATCGCCGCATGTCGGCGCCCCGTAGATCGGTCCGCACGAATTTCACACGATTGAACGCTGATGCCCGAAGATCGGCTTGGGCCAACACGGCGTCAGTGAAGTCAACGTCAATGAAACTATTCCAACAAAGGTTTGATTCCGAGAAGTCGGTGTTAAGAAATGACGCGTCATTTATTTCGGAGCGGCCGAAAAACGTTCGCGGAAGGGTGAGGTTGCTTAGGTCGTCACCTTCGCCAACGAATGTACGAAAGAAGCTAACACCGAGCGGATCCGGATCATCGTGTCGGGGCATACGTTTGAGCATCGGCGGAATATCACCGGCGTCAAGGTAATCCTGCTGCAGGCGACGCGCTGAATCTTCGTAGCTGAGGCGCGATTGGGTCATGGTAAGCGTGTTGTGGCAAACGCCCCCATCAGCGGCCGGCGGATAGCCGGTCCGGCGCCGTTGGCGCGAACTGCATGGGTTTGTTAGAAAGCACCTTCAGCGCACCTCTTTGTCGGTCTCTGAGACATAGATAAATTCTATTTCTGCCGATTCATCCGATATTCGCTCTATCCGCAGATTGTGTGCTGCTTCGATGCAAACGGTCCTCAAATACCCAGCTCTCTCTTCACTCAACGGGCAAACGCGTAAATCTGCAAATATCCGGCTATATGGGTCGAGCCACTTCTTTAGGTTCTCGGGTCCAGAAAAGGTTTCACCTTCACCGCCAATTTCATCGATAATCGTTTCTACTCCGAGCAGCCTTTTTGTTCCTACCGGCCATATTCTTACAAAGGGTGTACCGTTGGATACGCTCACACGCCCCCGCAAGTCGAAACAGGCTTCCACAACGTCTTTACGACCTTCACAACGTGGGTCGGCGCTAGCCATGGAAATCAGCCAAATACTGGCGGCGACGATGGCTAATAAGGTACGGGTCATGTGCTCTCTAACGTCCCAATAACCAGTGCGACTGCGATGCAAAATTGAAGCCAGCGGCGGTCAATGCGTTCGGTTCATTGACAGGTTAAGCTGCCGCCGACTCGGTCGTCACATCCCAGCCAGGAAAAACAATCACCGCAGGGTGGCAGCTCAATGCTCTAGCTAAAACCTTTGCCCTTTCTACCCCGAGACGTATACGATCATTCTCAATCGCAGATATTGTTGACTGTGGAATTCCCGTCAAGTCAGCCAGCTCATTCTGGCTCAATTCCTGCAATTCGCGAAGAATCCTTACAGATTCACCAGGGGAAACCTCAATAGTCTTTTTGGCACGCCGATACTCACTCATCAAGACTTCCTTCGATAGTCGTGTGTTGTCAAATCGACCACCTTAATAACCACATGCCGCTCTTCAATAAGGTAAATGACCCGATACTGATCTCCCAAGCGGGAAGAACGGTGGCCTTTCCATTCGCCCCTAAGAGACTCATCCCGAAACCCCTTGATCATCCGCAGTCCGCTGGGCCCGGAGATTGATACGATATCCTTCCATTTTTGGTACCGTTTCAGAATCTTGGCAGGGAGCTTGGAAATGCGCCGCACGACGCGGCGATGCTCAAGTACCTGCCACATACTATAAATAGTATATATACCATTTACGGTATGTCAAGGTGAAAAACTGTTGAAAAGGCAGCTTAACGCTGCGATCAGCGGCCGGCGTACGCCGGTCCGGCATCGCTGGTGCGAACTGCATCGCCTGGTTAGGTGGCATCGGCACGATCTTCAAACCAATCAAAGCCGGATTGTACATATTCGGAATTGCATTTTGGACATATTGTTTCCCGCTCGAGATCTGCGATTGCCGCTGACAAGTCGGGATAACCGTGAAACGCTGCCAATGCCGACAGCAATGTCTGGAACCACCCTCTATCACTTTCCGCTTCCAATGCTTCCAATGTTAGTGGTATAGCCTTTTTCACTGCTCTTTGATATGCAAGCTCATGGTTCGCTTGGATCCTGGGAGATATGCCACGGTGTCTCATTGACTCAATTGTACCCGCCATGAACAGATACTCGGCTCGTTCTTTCGGCATTCGGCTGGCGGCAGCGTCGATGATGTGCGGAAAAGCTGCGAACGAAGCCGTATAGACATCGCACTGGTGACACAGTGAACTCCAGAGCGTAAACCACGGCTCCGTGTCTTCTTTCTGTTTTACCCTCGCGTCAGGGAGTGCCCGCAGAAGATCCGGTATGTTAGAAGCGCCGCCGTATGCGTGCTCAAGGTGTTCCCATTCGTCACTATCTAGCGAAAGCATTGTAGTCACCTAACAGCTGATTCGACAGTGGTCACCTTTTAACCACTTACCAGTTAACCAACTCACCGTGGTTCTCAGTAACTTCATGCAGGCACGTGATCTCACCGCAACTGTCGGACGAAGATTCAATTGGGTATTGGTGAATATGCGGCAGTTGCAAGGTAACCAACCGCTGTAGCCGCAGTATAACAAGAAACCGCGCGGCGGCTGCCGTGGACTGATTGACAACGAATTCATCGTTTCCACACAAAAATATGCATGGCAATTACATCCCGATTACCGCAAAACTAACCCGAGTTCCCGTTTCTTGGAATGTAATACGAACACGCTGATATTCCTCATGGATTTAGCAAACGCGTCCGGTTTATTGCTTGGTTATAGGACGCTCGCATTGATCCCATCCTGACCCCATGCTCTAATATGTGTATACATTGTCTATTTTATACACACGGTGAAATACCATGCGCACCAATATTGTAATTGATGATGAACTCATGAAACGAGTCATGAAGGTGACCGGCCTCAGGACAAAGCGCGAGGCTGTGGATATGGGGCTCAAAGCCCTGCTTAAGTTGAAAAAACAGGAAAATATCAAGAATTTCCGCGGCAAACTTGACTGGGAGGGCGATCTTGATGACATGAGGTCTGATAAATGATTGTAGTCGATTCAAGTGTATGGATTGACTACTTCACGGGCAGAATCACGCCAGAAGTTAGTAAACTTGATTCCCTGCTTGGAGAGACACCTGTTGCCATCGGTGACTTGATGCTCGTCGAAGTACTGCAGGGCTTTCGAACAGATAAGGATTTCAGGAAAGCCAAAGAACTTTTGCTGTCTCTTGCCATCGCCAATATGCTCGATACTGCAATTGCTCTGAAAAGCGCAAAAAATTTCCGAACCTTACGAAAAAAAGGAATCACGATACGAAAAACGATCGATACCATCATTGCAACCTACTGTATTGAAAATAAGCTACCCCTCCTGCATTCTGACAAGGACTTCCAACCTTTTCACAATCACCTTAAACTAAAGAACGCCATTTCATGCAAGTAACGCCGTAATCAACATTCCCTGGTTACGCCGGTCCGGCGCCGTAGGCGCGTACTGATTGCGATGGTTAGGTGGCGGCATCAACGGTATCTTCCCATAGCTTCACGTCCGAAGTTACCAAACAACGATAGTGAAGCGGAAGCACCTGGGCCACGGACATGCCGAGTGCATTTGCCACCACTAACGGATCAGTATTCGCGCCAGCGCGCTCGTCCCATAACCTCACCGTTTCTCAAATCGAGCATATATATAAAACTCAAGCGCAGTTGATCTTCTGCCGACAATGCTTCTTTGGAAACCAATTTTGCAAACACATCTGCATTCTCAATGTTTGCAGTCAGAGAAGCCACATCATTGGCCACAAGTGTCTGGCGTGATTCGGATCGAAGAAGTTCATTGTTCTGGCCAATTTAAATAGCCAAAAAAACGATACCCCCAACAACAGCAACATTCGCTATAAGCACCAGCCAGTCATTGATCTTTGAACTGTTCATAGGTAATCGTTTCGTGAAAAACATCACAACCCGAATTAAATTGTGGATGGACGCTACGAGTCGTTAGCCGTAATTCGCCGCAGCCCCATAACGCCTTGAACAGCGGCGCCGCGCAGCGGGATTGGCGTCCGACTGCTTCAACTGGTTATGTATCATGGTTGTTCACTAAATGGCTTGTCCAAATCAACGACCACAATGTCCCTCGCCTGTACTGGTTATATTTTAGTATCTGGATTTCAGTTCCTTCCAGATTCCTATTTGTTTCAGTATCCTTTTATTCAGGACTCCTTCTTATCGTCTATTGGCCTTTTTTTGCTTTTTCTCATTTCTCTTTTCCTTCAAAGTTTTTTCCGGTTTCCTTTTTACTGCCTTTTTTGCATCCTTTCCCTTAGCCATAAATCTCTCCTATATTTTTGGTAGATTGAGATTAATCGTCTGTTACTCAGACTGTATTCGAAATATAACGTTCTAGCTAACTTGCGCCAAGTATCTGGCGCAGTTCGTGCGAATGCAAATATGAACGGTGAATTCAGGACACCCATTAACTTGCCAACCTGAACAAGTTTTAGCCGAAAATGCAGAATGATCGCTCTGCGCGTCCAGTCCTGGAACTTGATGGGACAAGCCAGGGAGCACCAACGTCGAGAATGACGTTGTCGATCAATCGTCGTTGTTGACAACACGACCTTGGGTCAGTTTGAAGCGGCAGCTATGCCGTAGTGGTTGAGGTCCTGCCCGCGCCCTTCAACCATTGCTGGCCGAGATGCTCACAATAGCTTTGCAGCGATGGTAATGATCCGACCGCGCGGTAATACCAGCGGCCGTAATAGCGCATCTCCCGCAACCAGTCCGTCGGCTCCACACCCAATCTTGCCAGTATCGGTGCCAGGTTCGGAGCAATCACCCCTCCCTTCGCGTGCCTCAGGGCTCGCCCGGTATGATCGACCAATTGCACATAGTCTTCATAGTGCAT
>CAYUOY010000048.1:0-24705 GCA_964446495.1 uncultured Woeseiaceae bacterium
AAATTGGCCATTTTCGGTTTTAAGTCGCACCATGCCAGATTGACGATTCCGACATATTTCCGACATCAGTTGTGCATCGTGATGCTTTGTAGGGCGAAACTGCACCGAACGCCGTCTTTTAGGCTTTATATATCAATTACTTACAGTTGCATTCGGAGCTTCGAACCAGGTGGTCGGGAGTTCGTACCGAGACCGGCATAGCCGGGCGACAAGCGTAGCAATCTCTCCGGGTGCGCCATTTCACAAGGGGTTTGAGCGTCGTCGGCAATTGCCGACGACCTTAAGTCACCAAGTAAGCCACCAATAAGTCACCAACTAATAGCCTGTAATCTGACCCAGCGAGATGTTTCGCCAGGGAGAAATTCAGTCGGTGATTTGCGCAATTCTCGCGCCACGAAACACATGCCAGAATCGTCCGCTTTCTACCCTAAAGTTGCCATTGAGGCGGTGGAGTTTCGAAGGACCGCAACTGAAAGTGGCCGTTCAAACGTCTGTTTTAGGGAAATGGTGATCGGCTGCAATCGGCCGAGGCTGTGTGAAAACTCGCTGAAATTTGTAGTCGATGGGACAGCAGCCCACCTGTCGACGCTCATCTCCTGAGGTCTCTTTATGAGGCAAATCAACATGCATGGGTTATGCCGTATAGCCAGGATGAAGAAGATTGTTTTAAGCAGGCAGGTAACCTCTTTAGGATGTTTTCTGACAACGAGAAGCGACGGCTTGCTGCTACGATTGCCGTTGGCTTGCCACAGGCTGATGCTTCCGTGCAGCAACGCATGCTCGACTTCATTGGCAAGGCAGATGCCGAATATGCAATGCTGGTGCAGCAAGCGCTGACGGCCAATCAATAGTCGAGCGGCCGGTGGCGACCCGGCCTCAGGGACTGGGTCTGCCGCCGCCATCACATCCGTTCGAATATCTCGTTAGTGAGGTCCGCTCCTGTCGGTACGGAGAAGAAGAAAGTGACGCCTTGTGAGTCGTTCGACAGATACCAGATACGCCCGCCGAGTTTTGACAGCATCGTCTTGACCAAGCCAAGCCCGACGCCTCTGCCTGCCCTGGCGGAATCGACCTGTGTGAACAGCTCGAAGACGTCAACCGCCGTATCGGAGAGGCCGATTCCATTGTCGCGGACATGAAACCACACTTCTCCCTCACGTACCTGTCCGCCCACTTCAATGCGACCCGGGCGATTCGGGTCCATGTATTTAAGCGCGTTGTCGATCAGGTTCGAGAATATGTGCTCCAATAGGAAGGCGTCGGTGCGCAGCGTGGGCAATTGATTGTGCCGCAATTCGATGTTGTCCATTCGGTGACTGAACAAGGCGGTGACCCCCGTCACGAGCATGTTCATGTCAACATCTTCAATAGAGATGCTGCGGAATAGCAGTTTTGAGTTATCGAAGACACCGTCGACCAGCGCCTTCATTTTGGATATCGAAATATCGATGTAGCCTACCGACTCGGGAATTTCCCGCGAAACTGTGCGCAGCACGGCATCCCGAACTGCTTGTTCTGATGCGTCCGGGTTTCGCGCTGCCTGCTCAAGGCTCAGCAATTGGTTCTTGATAAGGCCCGCATGGCCCTTGATGTTTATCAGCGGTGGTTTCAGATCATGAGTAATGATGTGCGTATAAGCCTGCAACTCTTTATTTGCGTGTTGCAGGTCCTTGGTCCGAGCCATTAGCTCGCGGCCCATATCATTGAATCGTTCGGTCAGGTGTGCAATTTCGCGTGGACCGGCGATTGGTAACTGAATCAGTTGATCCTCGCTGGTTGCCAGTTTGTCGCTTGCTTCCGCGAGCGCCTTGATTGGAGCGGCAAGTCTTTCGGACTTGGTCCGCGCCACGGCCCAGGCAATCAACGCCAGGCCGAAGATCATACTTACCGTGACAAAGGTACCAACCCTGCTGATTAGTGCATTGCGTGAAATGTCCTGCTGGAGAAGATCGTTATTCTCGTTTTGCAAGGCAACCAACGCCCCCTTGATGTCATCGACAATCGGCTCGGTCTCCGAACTCAGAACATAAAGTGCTCGATTCCAATCGTCAGATTGTCGAATGGCTATGGTCTGATTCGCCAACTCTTCGTAGGTGCGATACTCACGAGTAATCCAGGCCAGCAATTGGTCGGCATCACTGCCCGGTTCGATTTGCCCTGAAAGCTCCATCAACATCCGCCTGACCGTGTTCGACCCGTCACGAAATTCCCTTAGCTCAACTATGCCACCCGTCCGTACGGCCTCACTGAGTTGGCGAACGACCTCGCTGAGACTTTGATGAGTCAAAGCTGTAGCAATCTGTATGTCACTGACGTTTCCGGGATCGGTTCCCGCGACTTTCAAACCGGTGACGGCGCTCTGTATCCTCTCAAAATTCGGCAACAGGTCGCGCTCGTAAATTAACAGCGCAGGGTCATTGCCTACCGCCGCAGCCATATCCTCAACCCACCACTGAGATTCCCGGAGTAACGCCATTGTGTCCCGCAAGGAAGCAATCCTGGTTAGGTCGGTATCCGAGGCAAGCGCTTCCAGATCACTCATCGCGGGGTCCACCTGTGCGTTCCACGCCGTGCGCCGATCCGCGGCACGTTCCTCATTCCGCACTAGCACCCACGAACGCAACTGGGAGTTGGAGTTATCGATTCCATTTGCGACGCGGGCTGAAGCAACGGCGGCGGGTAGACGTACGTCCGCTATTTTCGCGGACTGGTGCTGAAAATAGGCAATCATCGCCAGGCAGACGCACAGCAAGATGGCAGCAACCCCCGCTATCTGTAAATGAGAAGTCAGCAGCCGACTGTAGAGACTGTCGGACAGCAATGACCGGGTATTCACTGAATTTCCAGCCAGGCCGGGTTGCCACTTACATAGCGATGCAGTGAATTGAGCTGGCTTTCAAGGCGCCCGGCCCGTTGATAGGCATGGGACGGCAGTTTGTCTCCCGGATAGTAGCTGTCCTTCGGCGGCTTCGCATTGGGGCGAAGACTGTGCATGTAACTCAGTTGGGCTACGAGCAAAGAAGCCATGTCATACACGTCGCTTGGGTCTATGTCCTCTTGCTCCGATTCCGTCGCCTCAATGACCAGGCACTTTTCGCCGGACAATTTAAGTGTCTCGTGAAGCGTCATATAGATCGATATCAGTTTCCGATAAACATCGACGGATGTCTTGCGGCGCACAAGTGCCGGTTTCGTTCCCAGACGATCTGACGTCGAAACAGTGGCGAGAATGGCCGACGTCAACCCAACGCCGTAGGTTAGTTGCTCATATACTTCGGCCGGCGCGAAGCGCTGCCTCAGGAGTCGGTTAAGCATGCGGTTCAATCGAACAATCAGCCGGTAAACATCCGTAGGCGTTTTTGATTCGGCCAATATTATTGCATCCGCAGTTTCAATAATTCCAAGTGACTGTTTTACTCGCAAGATAATTTTCAGACTATCGTCTACCAAGGTGAAAACGTCACTGACTTCGATGTTGGCGCCCTTTTGGACAGGGGAGTTTTCGCGCATTCGAACTTGCTCAAACAGCAAACGATTGGACTTGGCGAAAAGCGTCAGTGCCTGGAAGTAAACTTCGCGTGGCTGCGCATCCGAGATTGCAAAATCGGGTTTGACTTGGGCCCTGACACCCATTTCGAGGCGAATGAGATCGATTTCGGCTTCAAGGGCAAGGGCATGTTGATAGACCTCGGTCGGCGTCGTCTGGGCGTACAGGTCAAACGCGGTCAGTGCACCCATGAAGGCTACCAAAATTAGCAATGTTTTCTTGATCATAATGAGAATCCAGGTTTCTTTATACCAAGCCTTTTCATTCGGGACCGCAGCGTGTTTGCGTTGACGCCGAGTATTTGCGCTGCACCGCCGTCACCGGCAATTACGCCGTTGGTGTTTTGTAATACCTCAATGATGTGATTACGGTCGAGTTCATCAAGCGTCAGCGCTGAAGAGCGGTATGTAGCCGATACGATGTCCGGCTCTTTAGCTGCTGGCACGGTTGGAAGCGCGTTCCACATTTGGGTGACGACGCTCCGTTCCACATAATTACGCAGCTCGCGTATATTCCCGGGCCAGGCATAGTCATGGATAGACTGCAGAATAGAAGCTGTTGTATCAGGGGCTTCAATGCCGTGACGATTGCTGACCTGTTTTACGAAGTGCATGAACAGCAGCTCGATGTCACTTTCCCGTTCGCGCAACGGGGGAATGTGGACCGGTATAACGTTTAGGCGATAATAAAGGTCTTCTCTGAAGGTTCGGTCGAATATCATCGCTGGCAGGTCCTGGTTCGTCGCCGAGATTATTCTCACATCGACTGTTTGCGTCTCGCTACTGCCGACTCTCTCGAATTTCGACTCTTGCAATGCACGCAGCAATCTGGGCTGGAGTTCGATGGATAACTCGCCGATTTCATCCAAAAACAGGGTGCCTCCGTCGGCTGCTTCAAAGCGTCCCGCACGAGTCTTGATGGCTCCGGTAAATGCTCCTTTTTCATGACCGAACAACTCGCTTTCAACCAGTTGTGCCGGCAATGCGGCGCAATTAAGAGTGATAAACGGCTTGTCGGCCCTGGCGCTCATGTCATGGATCATTTGAGCGGCCATTTCCTTTCCGGTCCCGGTCTCACCGGTGATCATGACAGTCGCATCGGTGGGAGCGACCTGTCCTATAACGTTCAGGGCTTGTGTGAACGCCGGATGCTGTCCGATCGGTATGTTCGTACTCGCTTGTTCCTTGAGTGAGGTCGACAGGTAGCGATTACGTGCTTCGAGCCTGCTCTTTTCACGCTCAGCTACGGCCAGCTCGTGTTGCAGCGCCCGCTCCTTGCCGATTCGTTCGATAATTGTCGGGACCAGAGTCAGGAAGTTGTTCTCAATGTCTTTGACGACATAGTCGCGAGCACCCGCTTTCATTGCCGCTACGGCAAGCGCTTCACTGCCGACACCCGTGAGCATGATGCATGGAAGGTCGCTGTGCGCCGCGAGTGCCGATTTCATCAGATCAAGACCATTTCCATCGGGAAGGTGGTGGTCACAGACCATGACATCCGGCAACTCATTGCCCAGGGATCGCGTCGCTTCCGCGACGCTGCCGACGACACGCACCGTGTGGTTTTGAGATCTGAGATGCTTGGCCAGAAGGTGTCCAAGGCCCGGGTCGTCTTCTACGTAAAGAATATTCATTTGTCGACTACAAGTATTCGGACTTCCGGAAATAGCCATATTTCAAACACCTTCCAAGTTTGATGCCAACAATCATTCCGGGCCGAGCATCCCATTCAAGTCACTGTTCTGAAGGCATCGTTGATCGTTTATGTGAATCGGCCTCGCAGGTAGCGTCTACCACCGTGACGGCATTTGGTAAAAGTACGAAATATCGTGACATCATAACGCAACTTTTAGCAGACCGAAGGGTCTTCGGCCGGACTCTGTTTTGGTCCCCATGCTGCCGGTCGGAACGATAATTCAAACAACTACGATATCTAGTTGACCATTGAATCCAGAGATTGCCAATGATCGGTGATTGGCCCATGAATTCTCAACACTTTGCCTGCGTCGCTATTCTGGCACGGCGCTTGCAGCGAAATTATCGGAAAACGTCGCCGCAAGTTTAGTGGCGAACACGTGTAAGCCCATTTTCGCAGTGATGGAGAAAAATGATGAACGGAACATCTAATATTGACAGCCATACTCCTGTAAGCCAGATTTTGATCGCCGGTCTTGCTGGCACCATCGCCTTGACGCTCATGATGTACTTTGGTGCCACCATGATGATCGGTGCTCCGATGGATATTGCCGGTGAGCTTGCCCGGCTAATCGGTGCACCTTGGTTGCTTGGCATGGTCATGCACTTCATCCTTGGTGCCGTTGTATTTCCTTGCGCGTACCATCTGTTTGTCACAAGGATTCTGCGGAGCGCCGGCATCGCCAGCGGTTTGATGTGGGGTATTTTTTTATGGCTCATCGCGATGTTCATTATGAGCCCAATGATGGGTAAGGGACTCTTCATGGGCGCTATGCCAGCGGCGCTTGCGTCGCTTGTGGGGCATATGGCATATGGACTGATCTTGGGAAAGATATTGAGTCAGCCTAACGAGTCGAAGGAGCGTATTGATGTTGATCCCGCGGGTGGAATGTGACGTTCCATACCTTGATGCCGATCAAATGATCGAGGTCGATCGCGCAATGATGGAAGACTTCCACATTGTGCTGATCCAGATGATGGAAAACGCCGGCCGCTGTCTCGCGGTGCTGGCGAGAGATCGATTTTTAGATTCCTCCCCGGTGGGCAAACGCATCACGATCATGGCCGGGAGTGGCGGCAACGGGGGTGGTGCCCTGGTTGCTGCGCGACGCTTGCATAACTGGGGCGCCGAGGTGTTGGTTCTGTTGGCAAAGAGCAGCACTGAAATGCAGGGAGTACCGGCACACCAGCTTGAGATTCTAAAACGTATGGGCATTCGTTGTGGTTTCGAGTCGACTGCGGTGCCGGCAGACCAGGCACCCGATTTGATTATTGACGGTTTGATCGGTTACAGCCTCAGCGGTGCTCCCTACGGATTGACGAAGGAGTTGATTCTCTGGGCCAATGCGCAAAGCGCTGACACGCTTTCGCTGGATTGTCCGTCGGGGGTCGACACCAGTTCAGGTTCCGTCTTTGAGCCGGCAATTATCGCAACCGCAACGATGACCCTGGCATTGCCAAAGCAGGGGTTCCGTGTGCCCGGTGTCGAGGCGCATCTGGGAGAACTCTATCTCGCAGACATAGGTGTTCCTCCATCTCTCTACAAAAGCATCTTGCCAGGTATCGAGATCGGGCCCATTTTCTCAGCCAGCGACATCGTCCGCTTGACTGCCTGACTACGGCATTTCGTAGGACTACGACATATCGTGCCGCTAGCGACTGACGTCGCTCTCCGGCCGTTTTCGCCAATCTCTTGTTTTCAATCGTGAAAATGTCACAGGGATAAAGTTGGCGCGCTTTTTGCTTTGCTCGAACAGTGGTGATGATTCGAACGAGGCAAGAGCGAATGAAAAAGGCAGCTGCTTTCTGCGGAACTGTCGTGGCACAACATGGTGGCGATCACGGCATGAGGCCCAAATGAAAGGCCGTTCTCCTCTGCCATCCTCTGAGTGGTTCGAGATAACAGCAGCTTCTGATGTGCTGCGCATTCGACTTATGGGGGATTGGACGCGACCAACTGGCGGTGGGTCGGACTCTGTCGGTCAACTTGTCGACATGCTCGCTGGTTTACTTTCGGGCGTGATCACACGGGTTACGTTTGACAGTGCTGCGCTGACACGCTGGGACACACGCCTGCTGATCGCAGTGACCAAGGTTAAGGGCATAGTGGCGCGAAATAAAAATGTAGCGCTGGATCTTGATGGCTTGCCGGACGGTGTGAGGGCGCTGATCAGTTTGTCTCAAGCCGTACCACCGCGCACCGATACTCGTCAGTCCGACGTCAGTGAAGGGTTTCTGGTGACCGTTGGTGAATCGGCAATGGCTACATTTCGGTCCTTTGGCGAAGGAAACTTGTTCCTCGGCGAATCGCTGCAGGCGGTCGGTCGGTTTTTTCGGGGCACGGCGCGATTCATGCGCTCAGATGTCATGGAGTTTATTCAGGCCAGCGGTCCGCAAGCGTTGCCTATCGTCGGAATCATCAATGTACTTCTCGGCATGATATTGGGCCTGATGGGCGCGGTGCAACTGCAGCAGTTTGGAGCGGAAATATACGTCGCCAATCTCGTTGCGCTGGGCCAGACCCGGGAAATAGCGCCAATGATGACCGCGATCGTCATGGCCGGCCGAACGGGTGCCGCGTATGCCGCGCAGCTTGGCACGATGCAGGTTAACGAAGAAATCGATGCGTTGAAGACCTTTGGTTTTTCGCCCATGGATTTTCTGGTGTTACCACGAATGCTCGCAATGGCAGTGATGTTTCCTCTGCTTGTTCTGTACGCGGACGCGCTGGGTATTTTTGGCGGATACCTCGTGGGCGTGGGCATGCTTGACCTGGGGACGACCGAGTACATCGAACAAACACGAAACGCCATCGACATGGGCGACATCATGCTGGGTGTCGTTAAGGGCAGTGTTTTCGGAATTCTGGTCGCCGTAACCGGGTGCATGCAGGGCATGTACAGCGGGCGCAGTGCTTCCGCTGTTGGAGACGCAACAACACAGGCCGTGGTCAAGGGCATCATCTCCATTATCGCGATGACCGCAATTTTTTCAGTTCTCACCAACATGCTGGGTATCTGATCGTGGATAAACCGGACATCGCCATTGCGATCGATAATCTGAGCATGGCTTACGGCGATTTCGTCATCCAGCACGATCTGAATTTCTCCATTCGGACCGGCGAGATTTTCATCATCATGGGTGATAGTGGTAGCGGCAAAAGCACGCTCTTACGTCACATGATCGGTTTGCAGCGACCTGCGGTAGGCCAGATTCATTATGGCGATACCAGTTTTTGGGAAATATCCGCTGATGAACGTAGGCAATTCTCAAACCGTTTCGGTGTGCTTTACCAGAGCGGTGCACTGTGGAGTTCCATGACACTCGCCGAAAACGTGGCTTTGCCATTGCGTGAGCACACGACCTACTCGGGAGCAGAGATCGATGACCTCGTTACTTTCAAGCTGTCTTTGGTTGGATTGGCTGGTTTCGAGAGTTTTTATCCATCGGAAATCAGCGGCGGCATGCGCAAGCGTGCCGGGCTTGCCCGGGCAATGGCGCTTGATCCCGATATTCTATTTTTCGACGAGCCCTCCGCAGGGCTCGACCCAATCAGTTCGAAACGGCTCGACGATCTGATACTCGAACTACGGGACAGTCTGGGTTCTACATTCGTCGTTGTTACCCATGAACTGGCCAGCATTTTTGCGATTGCTGATAACGCTATTTTCGTCGACGCCGAAGCCAGAACCCAAACGGCACTCGGGAACCCAGCGATGCTGCGGGACAACCCACCCAACCCCAAGGTAGGCGAGTTTTTGATTCGAGGCGGCAGTGAGCAACGTGCCGATGGAGTAAGTAAATGAAAAAAACCAACCCCAAGTTAATCGGCGTATTTGTTCTGGGAGGGCTGATGTTGGTGGTTTCCGCACTCATTCTGTTTTCCAGTCAAGACCTGTTCACACCGAAGCGCACATTCGTCGCGTATTTTCATCAGTCGGTAAACGGCCTGAATGTCGGGGCGCCGGTTCGATTTCGTGGCATACCTGTGGGTGAGGTGCTTGCGATTGATGGTGTTTATAACCCGGAGACCGGCAACATGATTCCGCGTCTGCTGCTGGAGTTTCGTCCGGAAACGCTCGCAAATGCCTCTGTTGAGGAGGGCGAGTACACGCTGTTTCCACTGCTGCTCAAGGCGGGTTTGCGCGCCAGCCTCAAGACGGCGAGCCTGCTAACCGGCCAGTTATATGTGTCGATGGATTTTCACCCGGAAATGCCTGCACGGGTGCTCGGTACCGGTGACGATGAGTACCCGGAAATGCCGACAATCGACTCCGGGTTTGATGAAGCAATTGCGAAACTGACGGACCTGCCGATTGAGGAAGTTCTTACCCGTGCCGGGGGCGCATTTGCAGCGCTTACGGCAGTGCTGGAAGACCCAAACATCGGCAAATCGCTGGAGTCTTTGGTAACGCTTCTAAACGATACGGATATGACTGTCATCGATTTTCGTGAGTTTATACACAACGATGTTGGAGTGACGCTCGCGGAAATCAACAAGACCCTTGCAAGCACGCGCGACTCGCTGTCTTCACTAAGTGATCACGTCACACAAAAATCTCTACCACAAATTGATCTCACCATGGGCGAACTGGAAGCGTTACTCCAGCTCGGCCGGCGCCGTCTTGGTCGTGATGATCCGCTGAATCACGAAATACTCGCCGCACTTCGAGAAGTTGGTGGTGCCGCACGATCAATGCGTGCGCTCGCCGACTTCCTCGAGGAGCATCCCGAAGCATTACTAAAAGGCAAGAATGGGCAATGACTATCTACAGGCTTATATTAATATCACTTTGCATTTCGTTTGTAGGATTGCTTGCCTCCTGTGGCACCTCGCCACCGGCAAGGCTTTACCTGCTGGAGCCCGTGGCTGTTGGTAGTTCTGCCTCACTGAACTCCTTCACAACCATTCTCGTCAATGAGGTATCACTTGCGGAACACCTCACACGCAAGGAGATCCTCAGCCGGAATCAACACTATCAGGTAAGCGCAGCATCGTTCGATCGCTGGGCCGAGCCGCTTGAGAGCAATATCACATCCGTACTTGCTGCGAACCTGTCTGTTCTCATCGCATCGGCCAGTGTTCTCTCACATCCGTGGACCGTTGGGGAGAACGCAAGATTTACCGTTAGTGTCCAGGTTCTTTCATTCGGTCCTGACCCAAGCGGTGATGTAACGCTGACGGCACTTTGGCAGATTGCCGCATCGGATGGCGAAACAGTTGCACAACGAAGAGCCCGCTATTCCCAATCTCGCGCCACCAGTGAACCCATCGAAACGGTTGCCTCGATGAGCAAAGTGCTGGCTGATCTAAGCCTGGACATAGCTACAGCCCTGCAGGCCGTATCGAGCACAAGTGTTAGCGAGCAGTATGGGGTAAGGGGCAAGTTATGAATTACGAGACAGCAGGAAAATCGGGAATATTTCTCTTTGCGCTGATGCTCTCCGCGTGTGCAGCGCCTGTCAAAGAGCAGGACCGAACTGGGTTCATTAGCGACTATACGCAGCTGCAAAAGGTAGGAAATACGGCATATCTGTATACCAGCCCGAAGATAGCGGACTACTCGCGGTTTCGTATCGATGGGCCGCAGATAATCATGGGTGCGACCTCCGGCGACTCTGACGACTTTACTGATGAAGAGCTCGAAACACTGCAGCACTATTTTCGTGAGCAGCTAGCCACAGCACTGACAGAAAAGGATGGGTACGCGATTGTTGAGCAACCGGGCGAGGGTGTTGCCACGATTCGTCTCGGCATCACCGCTGTTGACGCAACAGCGGGCATATTGAATCTGGCGCTTGCTACCAAGATCACTGGCGCAGGTCTGGGCGGTGCGGCAATGGAAGGGGAAATCGTCGATTCACTCAGCGGGGAACAGCTTGCGGCCGCAGTTCAGTGGGGCAGTGGCAGCCGGGTCTTGAGGGCCGGCTTCACCAGGCTTGGCGATGCAAAACTGCAGATCAACCGCTGGACAAAAAATCTGCGCCAGCGAATCGATGCGATACACGCCGCGGAGCCGGGCACTCTGGATCCTGATTCGGGAAAGTAGGTGGAGTTTCTGCAAACAGCAACGGCGTCGATGCTGGCGCAGACGGCCGAGTATCCGTATCTCCTGGCACTTTTCTATGTTCTGGCATTTCTGCTACTGGCGAGCATGGTCGATCGGGTCTGTAGTCGGGTATTGGTTCGTTTCCTCACCAGAATCGACAGCACAACGGGCAACCGCATTGTCGCTCTGTTTCATCGCCCGGTTTTCACTACCGTCACCATCATTGGCGTCTTGTTCGCGATCGAAAGTCTGTCGTTTGATGAGTCCATTGGGTACTTGGTGGTGGGTATTATCAATACATTTCTCGTACTGATCTGGACCGTTGTTGCCTATCGCATTTTCAGAGTCTCTCTACAGGCCATGGTTGGTCATGAGCAGCGATTCGGATTTGCACATGCCAGCACAGCGCCATTGTTCGGCAATGGTGTTGCCGTGCTGCTGTTTGTTGTTGGCAGTTATGGAATTCTGAGAGTCTGGGGCATTAACGTCACTGGCTTGATCGCATCCGCTGGCATTCTTGGATTGGCGTTGAGCTTCGCTGCACAGGACACTTTATCGAACCTTTTTGCGGGAGTATCAATTCTCGCCGATCGTCCTTATGAAATTGGCGACTACATCGTGCTGGATTCGGGAGACCGCGGCGAAGTGACGCATATCGGGTTGCGCAGCACACGCTTGCTTACTCGCGACGATGTTGGCGTCACCATTCCCAATGGGGTCATAGCACGCGCAAAGATCGTTAACGAGGCGGCGGGCCGCCGCGGGAAGTACCGCGTGCGTATAAAGGTCGGCATCGCTTATGGAAGCGACGTTTCCCGGGTTATAGATATTCTGGAAGACGTTGCGCGACAAAATGGGGAGGTGTGTGAAACACCCCGGCCCCGAGTGAGGTTTCGCGCATTCGGTGATTACTCACTGAATCTTGAACTCCTCTGCTGGATCAGCAGGCCGGCTGATCGCGGTCGCCTGGTACACGAATTGAATCTCTCGGTCCACAACGCCTTTCGCGATCTCGGTATCGACATCCCGTTTCCACAACGAGAGATAACGATCAAAAGCACGTTGCCGTGAGACCGGGCAAGCAGCAATTCAACTGGAAGACTTAACCCAAGGATTCGATTGCGCTATGACTAGAAAAGTTTGTGAGGTGTTGCTGGACGTGATCGCGCCGATTAGCACGCGGCAGTTCTTCGGCATGACCGGGGATACACTAAACCCATTGCTGGATGCAATACGACGCGACGGTCGGTTTGAGTGGATGGGTGTGCGCCACGAAGAAGCCGGTGCGTTCGCTGCTGCGGCACAGGCCAAACTCACGGGCCAGCTTGGATTGTGTGCCGGCACAACGGGACCGGGAGCCTTGCACCTGATTAACGGGCTCTATGATGCAAAGCGCGATCGGGCTCCGGTTCTGGCGATTACCGGACATGTGCCGATAGCAGAAATCGGTTCAAACTATTTTCAGGAGACCAATCTCAAGGCGATATTTGAAGATATTTGCGTTTTCAATGAATACATCAGTGATCCCAGGCAACTACCACGTCTGGTGCAACAGGCCGCACAGGTTGCTCTGACCGAGGGTGGTGTCGCGCACTTGTCGGTGCCGAGCGACGTCATCAATCTCGATGTTCCGGCCTCGGATCTGGCGCGGGACATTCTGATCCCAAAATCAACGGTACTACCTTGCCCGGGTGAACTTCAGAAAGCGGCGGACATGCTCAATCGTGGTGGAAATATTGCGATCCTGGCTGGCGACGGGTGTCGGGGTGCCGGCCAGGAGCTGCTACTGTTGGCACAAAGACTCAAAGCTCCTATCGTCAGGACCTTGCGTGCGACCGACATAATCGAGTATGAAAATCCCTATTGGATTGGCGGCGTGGGGATGCTTGGGTCTCCTCAAGGTGTGGCCGCTCTTGATGATTGCGACACCTTGCTGATGTTGGGTACCGACTTTCCGTACAGCGTTTTTCTGCCGTCTGACTCGACAATCATTCAAATCGATATCAAGCCATCACACATTGGCCGTCGCTGCGCGGTGGACATCGGCATTGTTGGTCATGTGCGTGCATCTCTGATGGAGCTTGCGCCGCTGCTGCTGCCGAATGAGAACACCTCATTCCTGGCCACCCTGCAATCGCAGCGCAAGAAATGGGACAGCAAGATGGACGGCAAAGCCACAGTAAACAAGTCAACGCGGATTCACCCGCAAGCTGTGACTCGGTTGGCAAGCGACCTGGCAGACGATGACGCGGTATTCGTAGTGGATGTAGGCGAGGTAACGGCTTTCGCAGCACGCCATCTCAGAATGCGTGGCACACAACGGTTGCTCGGATCGTTCAATCACGGCTCACTTGGCGTGGCTCTGCCGGGTGCCATTGGTGCACAGGCTTTAGACCAGAGTCGGCAGGTCATCGCGCTGGCTGGAGATGGTGCCTTCGGCATGATGATGCAGGACTTTGTAACAGCGGTACGTTATGAATTGCCAATCGTTTGTATCGTCTACAACAATCACAAGCTGGGATTTGTCGAGCTGGAAATGCAGGCGACCGGGTTTCCAAAATATGGCACCCGCTTGGTTAATCCCAGGTTTGCGGATTACGCAGCCGTCTGCGGCGCTGAAGGCATCAAGGTAACGGACCCGAGCGAACTTGAGAACGCGCTGAGGACCGCATTCAGTGCGCGCAAGCCATACATAGTCGATGTCGAAGTTAATCCCGATGAGTTGATCCTGCCTCCCAAACTGGATGCCGCACACGCGTGGGGCTATAGCCTGGCAAAACTGAAGGAAATGTTTGTCGAGGAGGAATCCATGTGACGACCAAAAAATTGAGCGGCTATGCCGTCATACACAATGGGTCGCTGAACAAATCAACCGCTTTCACCCGCGAAGAAAGAGACTCTCTTGGCTTGCGTGGATTACTTCCTCACAAGATATGCACGCTGGAGAAGCAGGAGCAACGGGTTCTCGAAAATATTCGGCGAAAAGCATATGACATTGAGCGTTACGTATTCCTTGTGGGCCTGATGGAGCGAAACGAGCGGCTGTTCTATCGCACGGTTCTGAACAATATTGAAGAGATCATGCCATTGATCTATACGCCGACCGTCGGCCAGGCGTGCAAGGAGTTCGCTCATTTGTTCCGCAAACCGCAGGGTTTCTATATAACGCAGGATGACAAGGGTTCAATTCGTCAGATTCTCAACAATTGGCCGCAGGAAGACGTACGCGTGATTGTTGTAACCGATGGTGAGCGCATTCTGGGTCTGGGCGACCTTGGCGCAAACGGTATGGGCATTTCAATTGGCAAACTGTCACTCTATTGTGCGTGCGCAGGTATTCACCCGCATCAATGCTTGCCTGTAATGCTTGATGTCGGGACCAATAACGAAGAGTTCCTGAATGATCCCCTCTACCTTGGTTTTCCCGAGAAACGCATTTCCGGCGAGGCTTATCTTGAAATCGTTGACGAATTTGTTGATGCCATCCAGGACAAATTTCCGCAAGCATTGATTCAGTTTGAGGATTTTCTGACGCCTAATGCCTATGGGTTGCTAAATCGATATCGCGACCGTGTGCTGTGTTTCAACGATGACATTCAAGGTACCGCCGCTGTGGCGTTGGCCGGTGTGTATGCCTCAACTCGATTGTCGTTCATCAATTTTGAAGATCTACGCATCATGTTTCTGGGTGCAGGATCTGCTGCCACGGGCATTGCCGATCTGATGGTGGCGGCATTTGAAAAGGTCGGACTGAATCGGGCGGCAGCACGTGAGCGTCTCTGGTTTGTCGATACAGAGGGCCTCGTCGTCGCCTCCCGCGATGATCTCTTGCCCCATAACATTCCCTATGCGCATGCTCATGAGCAACTTTGTTTTCTCGACGCTATGGATACAATCAGGCCGCACGTATTAATAGGTGCAACGGGTGCGCCTGGAACATTCACGAAGGAAGTGATTGAGTTGATGTCAAAATTCAATGTGCGACCGACAATATTCGCGTTGTCAAATCCTACCGATCGTGCTGAGTGTACTGCGGAAGATGCCTACAAATGGAGCGATGGCAGAGCACTTTTCGCGAGTGGTAGTCCATTCGATGCCGTGGAATTTGAAGGCAAGACATTCAAGCCGGGACAAGGTAACAACGCCTATATCTTCCCGGGTATCGGACTCGGCGCAATCGCTTGCGAGGCCAGAACAATCACCGATGAAATGTTTCTGGCAGCAGCCAGATCTCTGGCAGACCAGGTTACCGAGGCGGATCTGGCCAAAAGCACGTTGTATCCAAAACTATCTGGAATCCGTGCGGTGTCCAAAAGTATTGCCGTAACGGTTGCGGATGTTGCATTTCATGAAAAGGTGGCCGGAACGGAGCGACCGAAAGATCTGGCGGCCCATATCGAAGCCATGATGTACCAGCCGGTTTACGAGCGGGCGGAGTAAGTCGGTGATCGGCCAGCGGCATCACCAATGACAGGAACTGAGAGTATAGGGAATTCCTATACATTACCCTAACTATATTGATTAGAGATTATAAGAGGATTAGCACAAGATAGCGTGCACTCGAATCCAGGCACAAGCAGGAAATACAGGCGGGCAACAGTGTCCTGTACCGATCGGCATACCCATGGAATTTGAAACGATGGAATTAGATATGTACCAAAAAACACCAAGCCTCGATCAGAGCAGGTAATGGACATTTTTTCGCTTGCCGTTATTACGGCTGGATTTCTTGCACTTGCCATGCTTTCGGGTCGAATCGAGGGTTCACCGATCACACCGCCCATGCTGATCATCGGGTTCGGTTTTGCCGTCGGGTCTGGCGGCTTTGGTTTCGTTGAGCTGCCTGCCGGGCATTCTGCTATTCACCTGATTGCGGAAATCACCCTGATACTTGTGTTGTTCACAGATGCCGCCCGAATAGACGTCACCCGCGTTCGACGGGATCACAATTTGCCGGTACGCATGCTGGCAATCGGTTTGCCGCTGATCATCGTCGCCGGTACCTTGGTCGCTATACAGATCTTTCCCTTGTTTTCGATTCTGGAAGCTGCTTTGCTGGCGGCAATCCTCGCGCCCACCGATGCGGCGCTGGGTCAGTCTGTTGTCTCGGCAAAAGCAGTGCCGGTCAGAATACGACAAGCAATCAATATTGAAAGCGGCCTGAATGACGGTATCGCGCTGCCCGTTGTACTGTTTCTTGCCGCACTTGCCAGTACCGGGAGTGGAGCGACCGAAGCCGGTGACTGGATTCAGTTTGGTCTGACGCAGATCACGTTTGGCCCGCTAGCAGGAATTGCAATGGGCTACGTTGGTGCACGCCTTCTCGATTCCGCTATAGAACGCGGTTGGGTGACAATGCCATTCCAGGGAATTGGAATTCTCTCGCTAGCCGGGGTGACTTACATCGCAGCGGAACTGGTCGGCGGAAACGGATTCATCGCCGCATTCGTTGGCGGACTGGTGTTCGGCAATACCATTCGAAACCCATGTACATTTCTGTTCGAGTTTATGGAAACGGAAGGGCAGTTCCTGATGTTGATTACCTTCCTGGTGTTCGGCATCGCGATGCTTCCGGAAAGTCTCGCCCATTTTCAGGTCAGTTACGTCGTCTACGCGATATTAAGCCTGACCGCGATTCGAATGATCCCGATCGCGATTGCATTGCTGGGTTCCGGTGTGCGCCTGCCCTCCTATCTCTTTCTGGGGTGGTTTGGACCACGAGGGTTAGCATCAATTTTGTTCGTGTTACTCATACTTGAGAAGTCCGATGTGCCTCATCGTGAGGAACTGCTCTCTATTACAGTTGTCACGGTAGCATTGAGTGCTCTCCTGCATGGTCTGACGGCGGCACCGTTCGCTCGCGTCTACGGCAAAATGGTTGCACGCATGGGCGAGTGTGAGGAAATTCAGACCGTCGCTGAGCTACCGCTTCGTGATGGATCCACTTCGATCGAGAACCAGTGAGACAGGACAACTGACTTATGAAAAAAATTGCCATAGCAAACTGTGCCGCAATTCAAGACAGAATGCCGATGCACGCGTTGGTTGCTGACGTTGACCTGGTGGTCATCCGCTACGATGACACGATCACCGTGCTGTATGGTCGCTGCGCACATCGCGGCGCCTTGATGGCCGATGGGAGTGTCGACGGTGACAACCTTATTTGTGGCGTACACGGATGGGATTACCGACTCGATACAGGCATCAGTGAATACAATAACAGCGAAACGTTGCAAAAATTCAACAGCTGGGTGGAAGATGGGCTGGTCCTTGTCGATGAAGACGAGATCACGGCGTGGGCCAAAGCGCACCCCCAACCTTACAATCGCGATACCTACCAGGGTGCTTATCAGGATCCGACCGGAACGGCGGATGAACCGCATGTGAAGCTGATTCGGAAGCTCGCCGACGAAGGGCTTTCAAAGCTTGGCCATCACGGCCCATCGGCTGCGATGGGCGTGCCACGCGATAGCCTTCCCAAATGGGAGGATCTTCAGTTTGTGGTCGGTCAATTGCACAAGCTGCCGTTACTCGACGAGGAACCGGTCGGAACGGATTTGGTGATTGGGCCGAATGCAGCGATGCCACTGCGATTGGATGTTCCGCTGTTTGTATCAGATATGAGTTTTGGCGCCCTTTCCGAAGAGGCAAAAGTCGCACTTTCCAAAGGCGCAGAACTGGCGGGGACAGGTATCTGCTCCGGTGAAGGTGGCATGTTGCCGGAGGAGCAGGCTGCGAATTCACGATATTTCTACGAGCTCGCCTCGGCGCAATTCGGCTTTTCCTGGGACAAGGTGAAAAAGACGCAGGCGTTTCACTTCAAGGGTGGGCAAGGAGCGAAGACAGGCACTGGCGGACACTTGCCGGGCAACAAGGTCAAAGGAAGGATTGCCGAAGTACGGGGGTTGGTTGAAGGGCAGGCGGCAATCTCACCGGCAAGATTTCCAGACTGGACGTCCCTGGCTGACTTCAGGGGTTTTGCTGCGGAGGTACGAGAGAAAACGGGCGGTATTCCGATTGGTTTCAAACTGTCGGCACAGCACATCGAGAAAGATATCGATGCAGCGCTGGAGATCGGTGTTGACTACATCATTCTTGACGGTCGCGGCGGTGGCACCGGTGCGGCGCCACTCATATTTCGCGACAATATTTCGGTGCCGACCATTCCGGCCCTGGCGCGAGCGCGACGACACCTCGATGTCAGCGACAGGTCTGATGTCACCCTCATCATCACCGGAGGGTTGAGACACCCTGCTGATTTCGCCAAAGCGATGGCGCTGGGGGCCGATGGAATAGCCGTGTCTAATGCGGCCCTCCAGGCAATCGGTTGCCTCGGCATGCGCGCCTGCCATACCAATAATTGCCCGGTTGGTATTGCAACACAAAAGGTGAGCCTCAGAGAACGGCTTCCGGTTGATATCGCGGCAGAGCGGCTTGCACGATTTTTCTCGGCGGCAGTTGAATTGATGACCGTGCTGGCGCGTGCGGCCGGTCATAGTCACCTCAGTGAATTCGTCGCTGACGACCTGACCACATTCAATACTGACATGGCACACCTGTCCGGTGTTGCGTACGGCGGTGTAAGCAAAACCTGAAGTGCTGTAACGGAGAAACTAATGACAAGTCGAATATTCCCGTCTATCGACATAGATATGATCGCAGAAACACGCGACGCGTTACACGCTTATGCACGTGTGCCGGGCGATTGTCTGAAATCCAGTCGACCAAAACGCAAGCATTGGTGGCACGCCAGTCTGCGGCCCTCGCTAACGGGATTGACAACAGGCGTCATTCACGCAGACATCGATTTCGAAATTGAACTCGATTTCAGGAGCAGCAAAATGCACCTCCGAACAGCCACAGGCGAAGTCCACAGCGAATTACTAAAAGGTCAACCGATGTATCAGCTGATGGATGTCATACGGGATTTTCTGCGCGCGACTGGCATAAAACGTGATCTTTCCGACCACGACTATCCCGACCCTGAGAATACCCGGCAGTTCGACAAATATTCGGAGGAACAGGCAAATCTCATCGGTCGGGTATTCTCCAGCGTGGCGGCGACGATGAGGCGGTTTCGTGCAGAAATTAGCGAGGAGTCCAGCCCGGTCCAGATCTGGCCGCATCATTTCGATTTGTCCATGCTGTGGCTGCCCGGTGAGAAGGTTCCGGATCAGGATCCGAAAAACGAAGAGTATGCAGATAAACAAATGAATTTCGGTTTCGTGTTCGGTGATGACAGCATCCCGGAACCGTATTTCTACGTCACCGCCTATCCTCTCCCCGAGGCCCTTTCGCAAGTCGCGTTGCCAGCTGGAACAAACTGGCAGTCGATCCCTTTCCAGGGAGCTGTTTTGCGTTACGAATCGTTAACCGGTATTGATGAGCCCGATATCTACTTGTTGGAGCTTTGGCGAGTATTGCTGAATGCAGGTCGGACACACATGCTGGATCAGGTCGCTTAAGAGAGGTGAATGCCGTGAAAGAAGAAGAAAAATTGGAGTGGCATCGAGTCGCCGGCGCAGACGAGGTACCGCCCGGTCGCGTCAAAACAGTGACTGGCGGGATTCAGTCAATGGCACTGACCAATATTGATGGTGAGTTCACGGCTATGGAGAATCGATGTCCGCATCAGGGCGGACCGCTCGGCGAAGGATCAATCGAAGTCGGGAAAGACGGACAATGCTGGCTACGTTGTCCATGGCATGGATGGGACTTTGATCCAAAGACCGGCCGGCCACCTGGCGGGCATGCTGATAGCGGACAGGCTTTGTATCCAGTTGACGTGCGTGATGACGGTATCTACATCGGGCTTGAGGCCGAGCCGCCGCATGAGACGACCATCAGCGACGTGATGGCCGAGACCATGATCAATTGGGGCGTCACGACGATGTTCGGTATGGTCGGACATTCGAATCTGGGCCTTGCCGACGCGTTTCGATTGCAAGAGCAAAAAGGTCGACTAAATTACTACGGCATCCGGCACGAAGGGGCTGCTGCATTTGCCTGTTCAGGTTACGCGAAATTGACCGGCAAACCCGCGGCATGCCTGACCATCGCCGGCCCGGGCGCCACCAATCTAATGACCGGATTATGGGATGCGAAGGTCGATCGGGCGCCGGTACTCGCATTGACAGGTCAGGTTGATGCACAAGTATTCGGGCCAGGGGCGTTTCAGGAGATTGATCTAGCCGCTGCATTCGCACCCGTTGCGCGTTTTAGTCAAACAGTGCTGCACACCTCGAAACATGCGGAGTTGATGACGCTGGCATGCAAGAGTGCGGTTGTCGAACGTGATGTAGCCCATCTCATATTTCCAGACGATGTGCAGACTCTGGTCGCGGCCGAGAACGTGATCGCATCCGGTCCCGATGGCAGAGTGGCCGCTGCTAATATTGCACCATCCGAAACGGCTTTGAATGACGCGGTCGCGCTCATCCGAAAGTCGAAACGACCGATTATTGTCGTTGGTTACGGTGCGCGCGACTCTATGGGCGATGTTGTCAGACTTGCGGAGAGGCTGAACGCACCGGTTCTGACAACTTTCAAAGCGAAGGGTCAGATATCGGACAGTCATCACCTGGCCGCCGGTGTGCTGGGTAGGTCGGGTACGCCAGTAGCTAGCTGGTTCATGAACGAGTGCGATCTCATCATCGCTTTCGGTGCATCCTTCTCGAATCACACTGGCATTACGCCGAAGCGGCCGATTATCCAGGTCGATTTTGATCGCATGACGCTCGGCAAATTTCATGCGGTGACCGTGCCGGTATGGGCAGAGGTTGGCGTAACGGCCAGGCGACTTGCTGCGGAACTGACGCAACAGACAGACACTGTCGATCAACGGGCCGAACTTGCTGAGCGCTGGAAAATCTGGCGGGACGAAAAGAAGAGTCGACTTGCAGATGATCAGAAAGATGGACTGAATTCTGCGACCGTTTTTGCCGCGCTTTCCGTCGCTGTACCACGTGATGCGATTATTGCCGTGGACGTGGGCAACAACACCTATTCATTCGGGCGATACTTCGAATGCCAGGATCAAAGAGTGCTGATGTCGGGCTACCTGGGTTCCATCGGATTCTCGTTTCCAGCGGCGATGGGTGCTTGGGCGGCGACCCAGGATCAGGAAAAATACCGCGGAAGAAAAGTCATATCTGTCAGTGGTGATGGCGGGTTCGGACAGTACATGGGCGATTTCAATACTGCCGTGAAATACAACATGAATATCACGCATGTACTCCTTAACAACTCGCAGCTCGGCAAAATCTCCAAGGAACAGAGGGCCGGCGAATGGCCCGTTTGGCAGACATCGCTGCACAATCCGAGTTTTGCTGCTTACGCTACTCTTTGTGGCGGCAGGGGTATGCGAGTAAGAGAGGCAGCAAAGCTGGCGTCGGCATTGGATGAAGCTCTCGAACACGATGGCCCGTCGCTGGTGGAGATAATCACCGACGCCGACCTGATATAGGCGTGAGAGGGGACAGGAAGATCCAATGGGCGCGGCACTTTCAATATTCGTACTTCTGAGCGTATCGATCTTTGTGGTTCGGGTGGCCGCGGTCGCATTGCGCATCACGGGGCTTCCCGAGAACAGTTCGAGGTTTCAGGCGCTCTCAGCATTTACGGGTACCGGCTTTACCACCAGTGAAGCGGAAATGGTTGTCAATTACCCAATCCGCCGTCGCATTGTCAGTTTACTGATGATCATTGGGAACATGGGTTTCGTGACGGTGTTCGCAACGATCGTCGTGTCACTTGTTCGGACTGACGGTGATGTTGGCGCTGTCATCGCGCAGCTGATTTGGCTGCTGGGCGGTCTCTCGCTTCTCTGGTTTCTGATGCTTAACGGCACGGCGGATCGGAAAATGTGTTCGTTTATCGGCAACGTACTGGAGTCTGTTACGTTCCTTGGAAAGCGGTCTTTTCGCCGCTTGGTGCAAGTGAGCAACGGTTACAGTATTTGTGAGCACACGTTCGAACCGATCGGCGCCGGAAAATATGGGGCAGCACTCGCCCCGACGATGGCACAGCTGGATCTTGAATTGCTGGCAGTTCGGCGCGCCGGTGGTGAATTATGTGTTGGTATTAGCGGTGATCTGCAAATCGAAAGTGGCGACTCGCTCGTCATTTTCGGTCGCGACCCTGGTCACGAAGTACTTGCCGGTAGTCTGGGCAGCGTGGAGCAGCCAGCAGCCAAATCCAATGTTAAACAGGACGAAAACCAATGACCCGATCCACTGTTGTACTTGCTGGAATTGTCGGATTACTCGCCGCGCTGCTTGTCTGTGTTGGTGAATTCATTCTGCATTATGACGCGCTCGCCCGATTCAGTACGGAGTACGAGTTCTTCAAGGGAATTTCAGACGCCAGGAGCTCCCTTGGGCACTTCGTTGCGGTACTTAGTGCGCCAATGTACATCGTAGGTTGCTGGCATATCCGAAAGATGCTTGCTCCGGCAAGCGAGCGCTGGTCAATGGTGGCTTTTCTCGTGGGGGCCTATGGTTTTGCGGTTGGTGCAGTTTGGATCGGATCGCGTGCCAGTATCAGCGCTTTGGTCAATGCACCGGAGTTGGCAGACGCGTCTCGCCTGATCGGCTTGTACGATTTTCGATACGAGACTTTACTGCAGATTATTCGCATCACGGTGCTGGTGTTGTCCGTTATTTTTGTCTGGCTGACAGTGAGTGGCCGCAGCCACTATCCGAAATGGATGGTATGGCTGAATCCCATACTACTTATCGTCACCAGTTTTGCCGTATATGCGTTGGTTCCCGCCGTTGGAAAATACCTTATGCCGATCGCACTCAATATTGCATTCGCGATATTTTTTGTGGTGTCGACTGTAATTGCGGTCAGAAAAGGAGTTTAGACAAATGGAAAAACTCAGATTACTCATCATCAGCCTGCTTGGTCTCGTGACACTGGTCGTTATGACGGTCGTTGCTCGCGGATTGATGGACATGCGCGTTGACTATGATGTGTCGCTGAAAGGCGTAGGTATCCCGCACTATTCTTCTCTCGATATTCCTTTCGAGCAGAGTAATAATTTTGCGACCGCGCATCCTTTTGCCGCTGGCGCGATAATCGATATCGACAATGATGGCATTGAGGAGTTGTTTCTGGGTGGTGGTCCGGGACAGTCGGACGCCCTTCTCAAGTATGTGAACGGCGAATTTGAGTTAATCCCATTTGCCGGCGGAATCAGCAAGGGGCTTGATGTCGCCAGTTTTGGTGCCACCGTTATAGATACTGACGAGGATGGGCGGGATGATCTCCTGGTAACTCGTACCGACGGTGTCTGGTTGCATCGTAATCTGGGCAAATTATTTTCGAACGAAAAGCTGGCCCTTTCAATTCCACAAGACACTACACCGATGTCGATTGCCATAGCCGATCTTGATCGAGACGGACATTTCGATTTGTTTGTGTCCGGTTATGTGCGCCTCGATCTTGTTGAAGGTCAAAACATCTTCAACAAGGAAGGCTACGGTGGCAGCAGTCGTCTTTTTATGAATCAGGGCGATAACACGTTTGCCGATGTCACCGCAGAGGCCGGGCTCGCTTACAAGCACAACACCTTCATGGGTATCTTTGTCGACATAGATCAGGATGGTCTTGAGGACCTGGTCGTAGCGCATGATACAGGCCAGGTCCGAACCTGGAGAAATCAGGGCGACGGAACCTTCGTGAACCGTGAAAACCCGAATAGCGATGAGTACAGCTATCCAATGGGAATCGCGGTTGGGGATTACAACAACGATGGCAAAGTAGATTTCGCTTTCTCCAATGTCGGGACAACGCCACCAAACTTTATGGTTCGCGGCGATCTTACTGACAAACAGATAAGCAACTGGAAATGGTTGTTATTCGAAAACACGGGTGACTTCACTTTCATTGATGCCGGAGCCAAAGCGAAAATCGCTGACTACGAATTCTCGTGGGGAATGGCAATGGAAGATCTGAACCTCGACGGCCGTGAGGACCTGATTGTTTCCGAAAACTACATCGGATTGCCTCCACACAAGATACCATTCCTGCGCTTGCCCGGCCGCTTGCTGATACAAAATGCCAGCGGGCAATTCGCTGCAGTGGGTAAGGAAGCAGGCGTAGTTAACCGGCGATATTCTATTTCGCCTCTGACCGCGGATTTCAACGGTGACGGTTACCCGGACATAGTTCACGTGAATATCGCGGGCCGATCACAGGCCTTCTTAAGTGTGGGCGGTGATGCGGGTTATCTAAAAATCAAACTTCCAAATCGAGTCTCGTCGATCGGGGCGACAATTTCCGTTGGTCTTACTGATGGCCGAACACTTACCAAATGGTTCGTCCTGGGAGAAGGATTGGGCTCAGACCCGTCACATATCCTGATCTTCGGCCTTGGATCGGGAGAGGCCAGCGATATCACCGTGTCATT
>CAYUOY010000049.1:0-24595 GCA_964446495.1 uncultured Woeseiaceae bacterium
TGTCCGGGACATGCTGACTACGTGAAGAACATGATCACGGGAGCGGCGCAGATGGACGGTGCGATCCTGGTGGTAAGCGCGGCCGATGGCCCGATGCCGCAGACGCGCGAGCACATTCTTCTGGCGCGCCAGGTAGGCGTGCCCTACATTGTGGTGTACCTGAACAAAGCAGACCAGGTGGACGACGATGAGTTGCTGGAGTTGGTTGAGATGGAAGTACGTGATCTTCTTTCGACCTACGAGTTCCCGGGCGACGACACACCGATTGTGACGGGTTCGGCGCTGAAAGCGTTTGAGGGCGACGAGTCGGAGATTGGAGTTCCCTCGGTTCTGAAGCTGGTTGAAGAGATGGACAGCTACATACCCGTCCCGGAACGCGCGGTAGACGGTGATTTCCTGATGCCGGTTGAGGATGTGTTCTCGATTTCAGGCCGCGGCACGGTAGTTACGGGACGAATCGATCGTGGCATCGTGAAAGTGGGCGATGAGATCGAGATTGTGGGTATCAAGGACACGACCAAGAGCACCTGTACGGGTGTAGAGATGTTCCGCAAGCTGCTCGACGAAGGTCTGGCGGGCGACAACGTGGGCGTATTGTTGCGTGGTACGAAGCGCGAAGACGTTGAGCGTGGCCAGGTATTGTCAAAGCCGGGCACGATCACGCCGCACACGAAGTTTGAGGCTGAGATCTACATTCTGACCAAGGATGAGGGCGGTCGACATACGCCATTTTTCAAGGGTTACCGTCCGCAGTTTTACTTCCGTACGACGGATGTAACGGGAGCGTGCGAGTTGCCAGAGGGCACCGAGATGGTGATGCCGGGCGATAATGTGCAGATGACGGTTGAGTTGATTGCACCGATCGCGATGGAAGAAGGCCTGCGATTTGCTATCCGTGAGGGTGGACGAACGGTGGGTGCCGGAGTGGTGGCGAAGATTATTGAGTGAAATTGAGGGGCGCGGCCGAGTGTGGTCGGGCCTTTTGATTGAGATTGGTGGGAATTGATCGGGGGCTTCTAGCGTTTTTTGTGGGGCCCTTCGATCGGAATTTGTGGGATTTGAACAGGGCTTCGATCGTTTGTGGTGAGGCCCTTCGATTGGGAATTTGTTGGATTTGATCGGTGCTTCGACCCGATAAAAGGCAAACTTTCGATCGAGAATAGTGGAACGCGATTAGTGGGAAATGACTTCGGGTCTCGACTCGCTCTTCGCATTTCTGTATAAAGCGCGCGGTGGCGACAATTTTCGGCCACTGAGCAAGACGTTTACATTGAACAGGATAATAGCGTGGCAACAAATCAAAACATACGTATCCGCCTGAAAGCGTTCGACCACAGGCTGATCGACACCTCGGCTCGCGAGATCGTAGATACTGCGAAACGCACTGGAGCGACTGTAAAGGGACCGATTCCTTTGCCCATGAGGAAGGAACGATTCACTATTCTGATCTCTCCGCATGTCAACAAAGACGCGCGGGATCAGTATGAGATTCGTACCCATAAGCGCCTGATGGACATTATCGATCCGACCGACAAGACAGTGGACGCATTGATGAAGCTGGAGTTGCCGGCGGGTGTGGATGTTCAGATCAAACTGAACTAGCGGTCTGAAAAAACTGAGTTTTCAACAGACTGCAAGTCCCTGAAGCACGCAGAACCCGTGAAATATCGGCGCTTTGTGGTTAGGCGGGGCAATGAAAACAAAAAAAGGCCCATAAACTGCGTATTAAAGCTTGCGGGGTGAGAATCCAGCGCTATAATACCGGGCTCGACAGGACTTGGCCGGACCGGGAGTCGGCCAGGAACTGAAATGACGTCACAGGCACTGCCGCGTGGCGTTTATTGTTTGGCCGCTGGGAAATCGAAGGCGGCTCGGCAAATCCCGGAAAACCGGCCTGGAGGCCGGATTGGGGTCAGCTTTAAAGCACCTGAGCACAAATTAGTGTCCGAGGTGGTAGCTGGCCCTTTCGTGTGTTTGGGAGTTTCGTGCCCGGGCCCGCGGAGACAGCAGCTTCGGCCAATCGAAGTCGAAGTGAAGATTATTGAACGACTGTGAAACCAAAATTTTAGGCATCGGCCAATCGAAGTCGATGAGAGGTTTATGAGATGACAATGGGTCTTGTTGGCCGCAAATGCGGTATGACACGTGTCTTTACGGAAGACGGGGATTCTATCCCGGTTACCGTCATTGAGGCACAACCAAACCTGATTACACAGGTGAAGACCGTGGATAACGACGGCTATCGTGCGCTGCAGGTATCTGCTGGCAGCAGGAAAGCGTCCCGCGTGTCAAAACCTAAAGCCGGCCACTTTGCAGCTGCAAAGGTCGAAGCAGGCGACCTTATGAGTGAGTTTCGCCTCGACGATGATGACGAGGGCGAATTCGAGCTGGGCCAGGCGATCAAGGTAAACCTTTTCAGCGAAGGCCAGAAAGTGGATGTCATTGGCACCACCATCGGCAAGGGCTTCGCCGGAGTGATCAAGCGCCACAACTTCCATATGCAGGACGCTACCCACGGCAACTCGTTGGCGCATCGTGCTCCGGGTTCCATTGGTCAGAACCAGACACCGGGCCGCGTTTTCAAAGGCAAGAAAATGTCCGGCCACATGGGCAACGTTCGTCGTACCGTACAGAACCTCGTCGTGGTTCGCGTCGATGAAGAACGTAATCTGCTGTTGATCAAGGGCGCGGTTCCGGGTCATGCAGGCGGTCGCGTCATCGTGCAGCCAGCGGTCAAATATCGCAATAAAGGAGCCGCATCATGAAGCTGAAGATGCAGGGTTCCGGTTCGGTGGATGTTGCGGAAAGCGCATTCGACGTGGCGTTCAATGAGCCTCTTATTCACCAGGTCGTCTCGGCATTTCTCGCCGGCGGACGTGCTGGAACAAAAGCACAGAAAAACCGCTCGCAGGTTCGTGGCGGTGGCGCCAAGCCATGGCGGCAGAAAGGCACTGGCCGGGCACGTGCGGGAACCATCCGCAGCCCGATCTGGGTTGGTGGCGGTCGTACATTCGCCGCGCGTCCACGCGATTACAGCCAGAAGGTCAATCGCAAGATGTACCGTGCAGCATTGCGTTCGCTGTTTTCGGAGCTGGTTCGTCAGGATCGATTGGTAGTAACAGAATCAATCGAGATGAAGGCGCCGAAGACGAAAGAGATGGCAGCGCTGTTGAAATCGAACGGTGTCGACAATGTTCTGATCGTTAACGAGGCGTTCGATGAAAAAGTATTTTTGTCGGCTCGTAACCTGCCGAATGTCGGCATCTGTGATGCGGCGTCGATTGACCCTGTTGTGCTGATGCGATTTGACAAGGTGTTGATCACCTTGCCGGCACTGAAGTTAATCGAGGAGCGTCTTTCATGAGCATTGCCGCCCGCCAGGAACGACTGATGACGGTCCTTTACGGCCCGCACATGTCGGAAAAGAGCACCATTGTTGCGGAAGAGAACAACCAGATTGTTTTTAAGGTCCGCACGGATGCCAGCAAACAGGAAATTCGTCAGGCAGTCGAGCTGCTGTTCGAAGTCAAGGTTGAAGGCGTATCCGTCGTGAACTGTCGTGGCAAGGTAAAACGCCATGGGCAGACGAAAGGTCGTCGTGTTAACTGGAAAAAAGCCTACGTGAAACTGGCTGCAGACAGTCGCATCGACTTTCTGGGCGCCGAGTAACGGTCTGAGAGAACGGTAAGAGAAATATGTCATTACACAAATCCAAACCGACTTCTGCGGGCCGCCGATTTCAGGTCGCCGTAAAAACGCCGGGACTGCACAAGGGCAAACCGTTCAGCGGACTGATCGACAAAAAGTCGAAGACCGGTGGTCGAAATAACACGGGTCGTATCACGGTTCGGCATCAGGGTGGCGGTCACAAGCAGCGTTACCGCATTGTCGACTTCAAACGTGACAAAGACGGTGTGCCAGCAGTGGTCGAGCGTCTTGAATACGATCCGAACCGGACCGCACATTTGGCGTTGATCAAATATGCAGACGGTGAACGTCGATATATTTTGGCGCCGAAAGGAGTTGTCGCCGGTACGCCGATTGCCAGTGGTGAAGATGTCGCCATCAAGTCAGGCAATGCACTGCCGTTGCGCAGCATTCCGGTTGGTACGCTGATTCATAATATTGAAATGAAGCCGGGCAAAGGTGGACAACTGGTTCGCTCCGCCGGCGGCTCTGCGCAGCTTGCAGCGCGCGAAGGCGCTTACGTCACGATCCGATTGCGGTCAGGCGAAGTGCGCAAAATTCACACCAATTGTCGCGCCACGATCGGCGAGGTTGGTCACGGTGAGAACAACCTGCGCAAGCTCGGCAAAGCCGGCGCGAAGCGCTGGAGAGGTGTTCGTCCGACCGTTCGCGGTGTGGCAATGAACCCGGTTGACCATCCGCATGGTGGTGGTGAAGGTCGAACCTCTGGTGGCCGTCATCCGGTCAGCCCGTGGGGAACGCCAACGAAGGGATACAAGACACGCTCGAACAAGCGTACGGACAGCATGATCGTACGACGTCGCAGGAAGCGTAAATAATTAACGTTTTTGTGGCTTTGGCTGCAATGACATCAGAAAGAGGAACTGGTAGTGCCACGTTCAGTTAGGAAAGGCCCATTTGTCGACTCGCACCTGGCGAAGAAAGTTGCCGCCGCTGCGGCTAAAAACGACCGACGACCGATTAAGACCTGGTCGCGTCGCTCCATGGTGCTGCCCAATATGGTTGGGCTGACTATTGCGATCCACAACGGACGTCAGCACGTGCCTGTTCTTATTTCTGAAAACATGGTGGGCCAGAAGCTTGGCGAATTCGCGGTAACCCGTACTTTCAGGGGCCATACCGGTGGTCGGAAGACCTAGGTCTCAAGGAGTCGTCATGCAGGTTGCAGCAACACTTAGATACGCAAGGATCTCACCGCAGAAAGTCCGCCTGATGGCTGACACTATTCGCGGTAAGAATGTCGATGATGCGCTCAAGGCACTGAGTTTCACGCCGAAGAAAAGCGCGCGCATCGTGAAAAAAGTACTGGAGTCAGCGATCGCTAATGCCGAGCACAATCATGGCGCGGATATTGATGAGCTCAAGATTTCAACGATTGAAGTAAACGAAGCACCATCATTGGGACGCCATCGTGCAAGGGCGAAAGGCCGTGGCACTCGCATCATCAAACGCAACAGCCACATCACAATTCGCGTAGGCGACGAGTAAAGAGAACTGGTATGGGTCAGAAAGTACATCCAATAGGTATTCGCTTAGGCATCGTCAAGGACTGGTCGTCCAAATGGTATGCCGATACGAAGACGTTTCCAGAGTACATCCACTCTGATTACCTGGTGCGCACATACATCAAGAAAAAATTGAAGGATGCCTCTGTTAGTCGCATCGAAATCGAACGACCGGCCAAGAAGGCGAACATCACGATCATGACGGCCAGACCCGGTATCGTGATCGGTAAGAAAGGCGAAGACATCGAAAAACTTCGCGCCGGCGTGGCCGAGCAGTTGAAGATGCCTATCAGCGATGTGCGTATCAACATATCAGAGGTGCGCAAGCCGGAACTGGATGCGCAGCTCGTTGCCGAGGGCATTGCACAGCAGCTGGAGCGTCGTGTGATGTTCCGCCGTGCGATGAAGCGGGCCGTTACCAACACGATGCGTGTGGGTGCGGAAGGCATCAAGGTAAAGGTCGGTGGAAGACTTAACGGCGCAGAAATTGCTCGTTCAGAGTGGTACCACGAAGGACGCGTACCGTTGCACACATTACGTGCCGATATTGATTACGGTTTTGCCGAGGCAAATACGACCTACGGACTCATCGGTGTGAAGGTCTGGATTTTCAAGGGCGAAGTCTATGACAAGCCTGAGGCAGCTCCCGCTGATCCCAAGGAAGCGGCGAGCGGCGCGCGGTAAAGGACAAGAGAGATGTTACAACCAAAAAGAACCAAATTCCGCAAGCAGATGAAGGGCCGCAATCGTGGTCTGGCGCATCGCGGCAGTTCGGTTTCGTTCGGCGAATTCGGTTTGAAGGCGACGGAACGGGGTCGACTGACGGCACGCCAGATTGAAGCGGCTCGTCGCGCGATGACACGTTATATCAAGCGTGGCGGCAAGATTTGGATCCGCGTTTTCCCCGACAAGCCGATTTCCAAGAAACCATTGGAAGTTCGACAGGGCAAGGGCAAAGGCAACGTTGAATATTGGGTTTGTCAGGTTCAGCCTGGACGCATGTTGTATGAGATGGAAGGCGTGACCGAAGAGATTGCCCGTGAGGCATTTCGACTCGCGGCAGCCAAATTGCCGTTTCCCACTACATTCGTAACGCGGCAGGTGATGTGATGAAAGTCAGTGATTTACGAGCAAAGTCCCGGCAGGAACTTGACGAGGAATTGGTGGCGCTGCGGCGTGAACAATTCAATCTGCGTATGCAGCAGGCGACGGGTGAGTTGACGAGAAACAGCGAGCAGGGCCGCGTCCGCAAGAATATCGCGCGCGTAAAGACCGTCATTAATGAGCTTGGGCGACAGGAAGCAGGCAAATGAGCGAAGCAGTTAAAGCAAACGACGAAAAGGCACGACGTACTGTCGTTGGCCGTGTTGTGAGCAACAAAATGGACAAATCGGTATCCGTTGCTATCGAGCGGCTGATCAAGCATCCGGTCTATGGCAAGTACATTCGGCGTACGTCCAAGGTGATGGCGCATGATGCCAAGAACGAGTGCAACGAGGGCGATCGCGTTGCCATCAGCGAATGCCGGCCGATTTCCAAGAACAAGTCCTGGCAGGTTGTGAATATTATTGAGCGCGCTGCCAGCCAGTAGGCAACGGCTTTTTTGCAAATACGAATTTGATTGACGGAATAGACTCATGATTCAAATGCAGACAGTTCTTGACGCGGCCGATAACTCGGGTGCAAGACGCGTGCAGTGCATAAAGGTGCTTGGCGGTTCAAAGCGTCGTTACGCAGCCGTCGGCGATGTGATCAAGGTCAGCGTTAAAGATGCCATTCCTCGCGGCAAGGTTAAGAAAGGCGAGATCTATTCCGCTGTTGTGGTTCGTACCCGCAAAGGTGTGCGTCGCAAAGACGGTTCATTGATTCGTTTCGACGGCAATGCCGCCGTATTGTTGAACGCACGACTTGAGCCAATTGGCACTCGTATTTTCGGGCCCGTAACGCGTGAGCTGAGAACCAATCAGTTCATGAAGATAATTTCATTGGCGCCTGAAGTACTTTAGGCCGCAGGTAGAACGGTAGCAAACGATGAACAAGATTAAGCAAGGCGATGAAGTGATCGTCACCACGGGCAAGGACAAGGGCCGACGCGGCACAGTTCTGCAGATCTTCGCTGATCAGCGCGTCCTGGTGGAAGGCATTAACATTGCCAAGAAACACACCAAGCCAAACCCGAATGAAGGTATTGAAGGCGGCATTGTGGACAAAGCGATGCCTGTCGATATTTCAAATATCCTGGTGTTCAATCCGAAGACCAAGAAGGGCGATCGTGTCGGCATTCGCGTGACGGATGACGGTACGAAAGAACGAATTTTTCGATCGACCGGCGAAGCGGTTGATTTGTAGCTACAAAGAGCAAATGCCGGCGTCGCTTGAAGACAGGCAGGTGCTGACAGGAACAAGGTTAAGAAATGGCTAGATTGCAGGAAAAATATCGCGATGAACTGCGCGCCGAAATCCAGAAAAAACTGGGTCTCGACAACACGATGCAGGTTCCGTCGATCACAAAAATCACGTTGAACATGGGCGTGGGCGAGGCTGTGGCCGACAAGAAGGTTCTCGAGCATGCCGTGAAGGATATGCAGCAGATTGCGGGCCAAAAGCCGGTTAAGACGCTGGCCAGGAAATCGGTTGCCGGATTCAAGATTCGCGACGGCTATCCCATTGGCTGCAAAGTAACCTTGCGTCGTGAACGCATGTACGAGTTTCTGGATCGTCTGGTGAACATCGCGATTCCTCGAATTCGTGATTTTCGTGGCTTGAATCCGAAGTCTTTCGATCGCCAGGGCAATTACAGCATGGGCGTGACGGAGCAGATTATTTTTCCGGAAATCAACTACGACGAAATCGATGCAATTCGCGGTATGGATATCACCATTTCAACAACCGCTCGCAATGCAGACGAAGGTCGCGCGCTTCTTGAAGCGTTCAACTTCCCCTTTAAGAAATAGAGAAACTGAATTATGGCTAAGAAGTCGATGATTGCCCGCGAGACTAAACGCGCAAAGCTGGTGAAGCAGTATGCGAGCCGGCGTGCGGCGCTGAAAGCGGTCATTCACAACGTCAACACGAGTGACGAGGATCGTGCTGTCGCACAGGAAAAGCTCAACGCTTTGCCACGCGATTCCAGTGCGTCCCGGAAGAGAAACAGGTGTTCGATTACGGGCCGCCCGCACGGCGTATATAGCAAATTCGGCCTTGGCCGCAACAAACTTCGGGAAGCCGCGATGAACGGCGAAATTCCTGGACTCACCAAGGCCAGCTGGTAGGCGGAGAAGAATTATGAGTATGACCGATCCAATCGCTGACATGCTGACTCGCATTCGTAATGGCCAGAGCGCCACCAAGGTGAGCGTCTCGATGCCGTCGTCCGGTGCCAAGAAAGCACTGGCCCAGGTATTGAAAGACGAGGGCTACATAACGGGTTTTTCTGAAGAGAGCGAGGGCGTGAAAAGCGACCTCACGATCGAGCTCAAGTATTTTGAAGGTAAGCCGGTTATCGAGACGATTGATCGAGTGAGCCGCCCCGGACTGCGAACCTACCGTGGCAAGGATGATATCCCCAAAGTGCTGGGTGGACTGGGTGTTGCCATTGTTTCGACATCAGCAGGCGTGATGAGCGATCGGCAAGCTCGTGAGCAAGGTATTGGTGGCGAGGTTTTGTGCGTCGTTTCCTGATGCGCTGAAGCCTGCTTAAAGAGACACAATTATGTCCAGAATTGCAAAAGAACCTGTTGAAATAATCAAAGGCGTTGAATTCAGCCTGGCCGGCACGACGGTCACCATAAAGGGCCCGAAAGGCACCCTGTCACTGGATTTGAATTCCGAAGTTGAGCTTTCACAAGACGACAACATGCTGTCTGTTAAGGCCCGCTCTGGATCGCGATTTGCGAACGCCATGGCCGGTACCACGCGGGCATTGTTGGCGAACCTGGTCAAGGGCGTTACCGAAGGCTTTGAGAAAAAGCTTGAGCTGGTAGGCGTTGGTTATCGCGCACAGGCTCAGGGCAAAAAACTCAGTTTGACGCTTGGTTTTTCGCATCCGGTGGTTTTCGATGTGCCTGAGGGCATAACAGTGGAAACGCCGAGTCAGACCGAGGTCATCATCAAGGGTTCAGACAAGCAGAAAGTTGGCGGCGTTGCCGCTGATATCCGCCGTTTCCGCCCGCCGGAGCCTTACAAGGGCAAGGGCGTGCGGTATGCCGGTGAGCACGTAGTTATGAAGGAAGCGAAGAAGAAATAAACCTGCAGCAGCAGCTTTAGATATTTATTCGAGACGATAATGAAACTGGATAAAAAACAAAATCGACTGCGACGCGCCCGCAAGGTGCGAGCAAAGATCTCACAGTTGGCGGTGAATCGCCTGAGTGTTCATCGTACGCCGCGTCATATCTATGCGCAGATTATTGCGCCTGATGGCGGTACGATCGTTGCGTCCGCTTCGACCGTTGAGAAAGACGTTCGCAAGGGCACCAAGAACACCGGCAACATTGCCGCCGCCGCAATTATTGGCGCGCGAATCGCGGAGAAGGCCAAGGCAGCCGGGATCGACACCGTTGCATTTGATCGTTCCGGGTTCCGCTACCACGGTCGGGTGATGGCATTGGCCGACGCGGCACGTGAAGCAGGTTTGAAATTTTAATCAGAAAATTTGGCGCCTCATAACGAGGTGACCGGGAACAAGTTATGGCAAGAATGGAAAGAGCACCGAACGCAGACGACTTCATTGAGAAGTTGGTCACTGTCAATCGAGTAGCGAAGGTCGTCAAAGGCGGCCGCCAATTCGGTTTCACAGCATTGACGGTTGTGGGCGACGGTAGCGGGCGGGTTGGCTTCGGATACGGCAAAGCACGCGAAGTGCCAATCGCCATCCAGAAGGCGATGCAGTCTGCACGCAACGACATGATCAAAGTGCATCTGACCAACGACACCTTGCAATATGCAAAAAAGGGCCGCCATGGCGCGACCTATGTATACATGCAGCCTGCATCGGAAGGTACCGGTATTATCGCGGGTGGCGCCATGCGCGCAGTATTTGAGTGTGCCGGTGTTAGAAATGTCCTGGCAAAGAGCTACGGGTCGCGCAATCCGATCAACGTGGTTCGCGCCACGATTTCTGCGCTGGAGCAAATTCATTCACCGCGACAGATTGCGGCGAAACGCGGTAAGAAAATTAAGGAAATCCTGGCCTGAGGGTTGGGTTATTTATAGAGATTAGAACGATGGCGACACAGAAAAAGTTGAAAGTAACGCTCTTGAAAAGCCGCTACGGCCGCTTAAAAAGCCACCGCGCCTGCGTTGCGGGCCTGGGCTTGAGAAAAATTCGCCAGAGCGTCACCGTTATTGATACACCGGAAAATCGCGGCATGATCAACAAAGTGTCGTACATGATTTCGGTAGAGGAAGTCTGACATGCGTCTTAATACATTATCGCCGGGCAAAGGTGCCAAGAGTGCTGGCAAGCGACGGGGTCGCGGGCATTCGGCTGGCCAGGGAAAGACTTGTGGCCGTGGCCATAAAGGTCAGCACGCTCGCTCGGGTGGTTACCACAAAGTAGGTTTTGAAGGTGGCCAAATGCCGTTGCAGCGTCGTTTGCCGAAAGTGGGCTTTACCTCGCGGATGGCATCGGGCAGCGCTGAATTGCGTTTGCACGAACTTGCTTTGCCGACCGCCGATGTGATCGATATGGACGTATTGAAGAAGGCTCATCTGGTCCCGGCGAAAGTCAGCAAGGTCAAGGTCATTTTGTCAGGCAAGCTCGACAAGGCTGTCAAGCTGAAAGGTCTGGCGGTCACCAAGGGTGCGCGTGCCGCGATTGAATCGGCAGGCGGAAGCATCGAAGAGTAATAGCAGGAATATCCAGGAATCAGCATGGCCAAAAAGCCAGGAAACAATCCGGCAGACGCCGCCAAAGCGGCGAGCAAGCTGGGCGAACTGAGGAAACGAATCGGGTTTCTCATCGGTGCGCTCATTGTTTTCCGTGCGGGCACGTTTATTCCGGTTCCGGGTGTTGATCCGGCGGCGCTGGCGTCATTCTTTGACCAGCAGGCGGGTAATATGCTGGCGCTGTTCAACTTGTTCTCTGGCGGTGCACTGTCGCGTTTCGGCATTTTCGCCCTGGGGATCATGCCGTATATTTCTGCGTCAATTATCATGCAGATGGCCAGCATGATCGTTCCGTCTTTGCAGGTTTTGCGTAAAGAAGGCGAGTCCGGGAAGCGCAAGATCACCCAATACACACGTTTCGGTACGGTGATGTTGTCACTGTTCCAGTCGATCGCCGCCGCCTCCTGGTTGCAGAGTCAGCCGGGCGTTGTCGTCAATCCAGGGCCGACATTTTTGATTACCGCGTGTATTACGCTGGTGACAGGAACGATGTTCCTGATGTGGCTCGGTGAGCAGATCACGGAACGCGGCATTGGCAATGGCATCTCGATGATCATTCTGGCAGGCATTGTCGCTGGCTTGCCGGCCGCGGTTGCAGGCACAGCATCATTGGTGCGCGACGGACAAATGTCATCCGCGACCGCGATCCTGCTGTTGATCGGAAGTATTGCCGCGACGGTTTTCGTGGTCTATATGGAGCGAGCGCAGCGTCGTATCACGGTCAATTACGCCAGGCGACAGCAAGGCCGCAAAATGTATGCGGCGCAAAGTACGCACTTGCCCTTCAAGATTAATATGTCGGGTGTAATACCGCCGATTTTCGCCTCGAGCATACTGATGTTCCCGGCGACTATCGCACAGTTTTTTGGTCAGGCGACGAATCCCAACGCGATCCAGAGCGCGCTGACAACGATTGGTGCGAACCTGGGCCCGGGACAACCGGTCTACGTGATTTTGTACGGCACCATGATCATATTCTTTTGTTTCTTTTACACCGCGCTGGTCTTCAATTCGAAGGAAACCGCGGATAATCTGAAACGATCGGGCGCCTTCGTGCCGGGTATCCGGCCAGGTGCGCATACTGCGGAGTACATCGATAAGGTATTGACGCGATTGACATTCTGGGGCGCGCTGTACATCGCCGCCGTTTGTCTCTTGCCGGAAGTATTCCGCATGTTTTACCCCAGCATTCCGTTCAATTTCGGTGGTACGTCGTTATTGATTTTGGTGGTTGTAACCATGGATTTCATGCAACAGATGCAGGCTCACGCCATGAGTCATCAGTACGAAGGCATGATGGAAAAGGCCAACCTGCGCAATTACGGCCGAGGTGGTCAGGTTCGCTGAACTATCAGCGACTAATGGAGAACGCTCATGAAAGTCAGAGCATCAGTAAAGAAAATGTGTAGAAATTGCAAGATTGTTCGTCGCAACGGTGTTGTACGTGTGATCTGTACCGACGCTCGCCACAAGCAGCGTCAGGGCTAAAGGAAAAGGTAGAGTTAAGTGGCTCGAATAGCAGGCATAAATATACCGGTAAACAAGCACGTCGTGATTGCATTGACGTCTATTTTCGGAATCGGAAGTTCTCGTGCACAGCAGATTTGCGGTGCGGCTGGAATCGCTCCAGAAACCAAGGTCAAAGACCTGGCGGAACCGGAAGTCGCGAACTTGCGTACGGCGGTCGCGAATTTCGTCGTTGAAGGTGATTTGCGACGTGAGACGTCCATGAACATCAAGCGATTGATGGATCTGGGTTGTTATCGTGGCATTCGGCACCGACGCGGTTTGCCGATGCGCGGTCAACGTACCCGCACCAATGCGCGCACGCGAAAAGGGCCGAGACGACCCATCAAGAGATAAGTGTAAGCGTTCCTGAAAGGCGGCCGGTCTTCAAGATTACTACCGGGCTATTTCACGACGCCAACAATGAACACAGATGCGGCTTCGGCCGCGATTGAGAAAGAAGTAAGTTATGGCAGAAGCAAAACGCAAGAAGGTCAAAAAGCACGTAGTGGACGCGATCGCCCACATACATGCCTCCTTCAATAACACGATAATCACGATCACCGATCGCCAGGGCAACACGTTGTCATGGGCGACGGCAGGTGGCTGTGGATTTCGTGGTTCTCGTAAGTCAACACCGTTTGCTGCACAGGTTGCCTCCGACAAGGCGGGCAAGGCTGCGCAGGAATTTGGTGTTGTAAATGTAGACGTTCGTGTTCGCGGACCAGGCCCCGGTCGGGAGTCGGCGGTTCGCGCACTGAACGCATTGGGTTTCCGTATTCAAAATATTGAGGATGTCACACCGATTCCTCACAACGGTTGTCGTCCACCGAAAAAGCGCCGCGTGTAGAGGCTGAATAATGGCAAGGTATTTAGGACCAAAATGTAAACTGTCCCGCCGTGAAGGCACGGATCTGTTTTTGAAGAGTGGCGTAAGGCCGCTCGAGTCGAAGTGCAAACTGGACGTGCCCCCTGGGGGTGCTCCACAACGTCGTCCGCGATTGTCGGACTACGGTATCCAGTTGCGCGAGAAGCAAAAGCTGCGTCGTATGTACGGCGTGCTGGAACGACAGTTTCGCAATTATTACAAGAAAGCGGCTCAGCTTAAGGGCTCCACGGGTGAGAACCTGTTGCGATTGCTCGAAGGGCGTCTGGACAACGTTGTGTATCGAATGGGATACGCGTGCACACGTGCCGAAGCGCGTCAGCTGGTCAGTCATAAGGGCATCGAAGTGAATGGCAGAATTGTCAACATTCCTTCGGCGCAAGTGAGCGCGGGCGATGCCGTCTGCATTCGCGAGAAAGCTAAAAAGCAGCTTCGCATTCAAAGCGCTCTGGAGATCGCCGGTCAGGTGGGAATGCCAGAGTGGGTAGAGGTTGATGCGAAGAAGATGACGGGTGTTCTCAAATCGTTGCCGGATCGTCAAGACATCCTGCCCGATATCAACGAAAACTTCGTCGTCGAGTTGTACTCCAAATAGCCAGGAGGGTTAAAACCCATGCAGGAATCTGTTAACGAATTTCTGAAGCCCCGCGTCGTTAAAGTCGCGCCGGTCGACGATTTGCACGCCAAAGTCACGATCGAACCTTTCGAACGTGGCTACGGCCATACTCTCGGCAACGCATTGCGCCGAATTCTGTTGTCTTCAATGCCGGGTGCGGCCATTGTCGAGGCGGAAATCGAAGGCGTGTTGCATGAGTACACCAGCATTGAAGGTGTGCAGGAAGATGTCGTCGATATTCTTCTTAATCTCAAAAAGGTTGCGGTGCAAATGCATACCCGTGAAACCGCGGAACTGCGCGTGTCCAAGAAGGGTCCGGGACCGGTAACGGGAGCGGATATCCAGCTTGATCACGACGTTGAGATCATGAATCCGGACATCGTTATCGCAACGCTGACGAAAGACGGTCAATTGAATATGATCCTGCAAGTGGAGCGCGGTCGCGGTTACCGTCCGGCGACGCAGCAGCGATCTTTCGAAGATCAGGTCGGACCGATTGGTCGTCTGCAGCTTGATGCATCGTTCAGCCCGGTTAATCGCGTCACTTATGACGTTGAGTCTGCCCGCGTCGAACAACGCACTGATCTGGACAAACTGATCATCGATATTGAGACCAACGGAACGATCGATCCCGAAGAGGCGATTCGCCGTGCAGGCAGCATTCTTAAAGATCAGCTGTCCGTATTTGTTGACCTGCAAGGTCAGGACGACGGAGCCGGTGCTGCCGCCGAGAGTCAGGTCGATCCGATTCTGCTACGTCCGGTCGACGAACTGGAATTGACGGTTCGTTCGGCCAATTGTCTGAAAGCCGAAAATATCATGTACATAGGTGATCTTGTGCAGCGTACGGAAGTTGAATTGCTGCGTACGCCGAACCTGGGCAGAAAGTCCCTGACCGAAATCAAGGAAGTTCTCGAAGGTCATGGACTCGGTCTTGGCATGCGTCTGGAAAACTGGCCGCCACCGAGCTTGCGTCCGGAACACGAAATCGCCGTCTAAGGAAGAGCAAACGTCATGCGTCACAAAAAATCGGGTCGAAAGCTTGGCCGCAACAGTTCTCACCGTAAGGCCATGTTTCGCAATATGGCTGCGTCGCTGCTGCGTCACGAGACCATCAAAACTACCGTACCAAAAGCCAAAGAGCTTCGACGCGTCGTTGAGCCTTTGATTACACTGGCCAAGGTGGACGGTGTCGCGAATCGACGTCTGGCGTTCAGCCGACTGCGTGATAAAGAGGTTGTCGGCAAGTTGTTCAATGATCTGGGACCACGTTTCAAGGAACGCCCGGGTGGCTACATTCGCATCCTGAAGACGGGCCCGCGTGCTGGCGATGCCGCCCCTATGGCAATCGTCCAGCTGGTCGATGGCCCGGTAGCGGTTGAAGGCGAAAAAGAAGAATAGTCGAACCGTAAATGGGGTTAGAGTAAAAACTCCATAAATGGGGTCAGAGAAAAAACAAAAAAAGGTCAGAGTGAATTTCTACAAGAAACTCCTCTGACCTTTTTTTTGTTTTTTCTCTGACCCCATTTACGTTTCTGGCCCCTATTCTTGTGCGCGTAACAAATCCGATTCAACCGGGCCGAAAAAAATTCATTTGATGATTTTCCGGTTTCGGCCAACAATGCGATGACGTATACGTGGACGCTGTCCGTCGGCCAGGCTTGGTGCGCGAGCCAGGGGTGAGGGTGCGACTTGTCGTCGCGTGGAATTGATGATCTCATGTCCTCTTGACGGATAGGGGATCGGGAAGAGTTCCTGCTCATGGCAATCAAAACCGGTGGACAGCTTCTGATTGAAGCGCTTGAGGCGAACGGGGTTCAAACCATTTTTGGTGTGCCCGGTGAAAGCTATCTTGAGGTACTGGATGCGTTGTCCGATCCAACGGCCTCGATCCGCTTCATCAGTTGCCGCCAGGAAGGCGGCGCCAGCTTCATGGCCGGAGCTCATGCCCGTCTAACGGGAAAACCAGGCATTTGTTTTGTCACACGTGGACCTGGTGCCGCAAATGCCTCTATCGGTGTTCACACGGCCTACCAGGATTCCGCACCAATGATCTTGCTGGTAGGGCAGGTACCCCGAGGCAGCGCTGATCGCGAGGCTTTTCAGGAAATCGACTTTCGCCGCATGTACGGTGAAATGTCCAAACTGGTTGCGCAGGTCGACGATGCCAGTCGATTGCCGGAATATGTCAATCGGGCTTTTCAAACCGCATTGTCGGGCCGACCCGGACCGGTGGTCCTGGTGTTACCCGAGGATATGCTGCTGGACCAAACCGAAACCGCACTTCTGGATGTGGCAAGCCCGGTCCAGGCGAATCCGGGAGCGGCCGATCTGGCACGTTTATCTGCAATGCTGGAGGCAGCGAACAGGCCGCTATTTCTCGTCGGCGGCTCTGTCTGGACGGACGATGCGCGTCGGACATTTGAAGCCTTTGCTCTTAAGAACCATTTGCCGGTCATGGCGGCGTTCCGGCGTCAGGATGTGTTCGATAATCATCATGAGTGCTATGCGGGAGACGTAGCCTGGGGAAACATTGCGAGTGTGACTCGCGCACTCGATGAGTGCGATCTGCTGGTATCACTGGGCGCGAGAATTAATGCGGGTACCAGCGGCAACTACAAGACATTGCAACCGTCGTCGCTGCATCAAAAGCTGATCCACATTCATGCTGGAGCGGAAGAATTGGGCCGCGTATACAAGGCGGACCTGATGATCAATTCAGGAGTCTGTGAGATGGCATACGCCCTGAACGAGGTGAAGCTCGCGTCCTGCGAACGCTGGTCCGACTGGAACAGGGAGGCGCGCCAGGGCTACCTGGACTCACTAACGGCAACTCCGCAGCCTGGCGATCTGGACATGGGGCTCGTGATGGCCCATCTGCGAGAGGTTTTGCCTCGAGACGCCATCGTGACCACTGGCGCCGGCAACTTTGCAGACTGGCCAAACAAAATCTTTCAGTACAGCGGTTGTGGGACTTGTTTGTCGCCGATCAGTGGTGCGATGGGCTTCGGGGTTCCCGCTGCGGTCGCGGCAAGCCTGATCTGTCCGGACCGCCAGGTGATTTGCTTTGCCGGTGACGGTGATTTTCTAATGAACGGCCAGGAAATGGCAACCGCTGCCCAGTATGGTGGCAAGCCCATCATCCTGGTGATTAACAACAATTTGTACGGCACCATTCGCATGCACCAGCAAAGCCGGCATCCCGGCCGGGTCAGCGGCACTGAGCTCAAGAATCCGGATTTTTCGATGTATGCAAAGTCTTTCGGCGCTTTTGCAGAAACGGTGCGCCGAACGGAAGATTTTGCACCCGCGTTCGCCCGCGCGCTGGCATCCGACAATATGGCGCTTCTCGAGTTGCAAATCGATCCAGAGTCAATTTGCTACAACATGCCACCACTCAGCGAGCTGGGTCAGTAAGTCGATGTCCGTACGAGGTTCAACCGAACTCATGCCTCCACTCAATAAGGTCCTGGAGCATTTTCAGCCGTCCGCCATACAAGAGGTATTCTCGCTGGCGGGTCAATTGAAGGCAGAAGGCAGGGATATCATTGACCTGAGTGTTGGTGAGCCGGATTTCTGTACTCCGATGCACATCAAACAGGCGGGTATTGAAGCGATTCAATCCGACGTTACCAAGTACACGTCGTGCGAGGGCACAGAGGCGTTAAAGCAGGCAATCAGCGCCAAGCTAAAGCGGGACAACGATCTGAACTACGGTGTCGACAACATTGTGGTCGATTGCGGTGTGAAACCACTGTTGTTTCACACGCTACTGGCCCTGTTGGATAGCGGCGACGAGGTGATTCTGCCGACGCCTTGCTGGACTTCTTATCCCGGTATGCTGCACCTGCTAAGGGCCAAACCCGTATTCGTACGCTGCCCGCAAGAGAACGGTTTCAAACTGAGTCCAGCGGACCTGGAAGCCGCCATTACCGAGAACACGCGTCTGGTCATGCTCAATTCGCCGAGCAACCCTACGGGTGCAGCGTATAACGCTGCCGAGATGAAAGGCCTAACCGATGTGCTGTTGCGCTACCCGAACGTCTGGGTGCTGGCAGACGATATTTACGAGCACATTGTGTTTGATGGATTCATCCACGCGAATCCGGTTCAGGTTGAGCCACGCTTGTATGATCGAACCATCGTTCTTAATGGTGTGTCCAAAGCGTATTCAATGACGGGATGGCGAATCGGCTATGCGGCCGGTCCTGATCGACTGATTCGAGCATTGGTGAAAGTCTTGTCCCAGGCGACCGGTTGTGCCAGTGCCATGGGGCAGGCCGCCGCAATTGCCGCGTTGAATGGTCCACAGGAATTCTTGCAGGATTGGGTTCGAATCTATCAGGAGCGTCGTGACTACCTGGTGTCGCGCTTGAACGGAGTATCGGGCCTGACGTGCCATGCGCCTGAAGGGGCGTTTTATCTGTATCCGTCTTGTCGCGGTATCATCGGCAAGAAACTGGCGAGCGGTCAGGTCCTGGAAAGCAGCATCGACTTCGCCAAATATCTACTGCGAGCCTGCGGAGTCGCTGTCATTCCGGGTAGCGCATTTGAGTTTGATCCACACATCCGGATTTCCTATGCGTCTTCCATGGAGGCGCTGGAACAAGCCTGTGATCGAATCGAAACAGCGTGCAACGACCTTGAGTAAAACCCCGGGAAATGAACCTTTGAACATGCCCCCAAGCATGTTGGTGAGATGAGTGATGGATAATTCCGTCTGTGACTTCGCTCTGCGGCTGCGCTATGAAGATCTCCCCGATGAAGTGCTGGCGGTGATGCGTCGAAGTTTGCTGGATACGATTGGCGTGGCAGCCATCGGCACCACGACCCGGCTGAGTCGTATCGTGCGGGAATTCGCCTGCCAGCATATGCCCGCTGGAAGCGACACACCGACCTCACGTATGTTCTTCAGTGGCCAGGTTGTCAGTCCGATGGGAGCGGCCATGACCGGCGCGTTCAGCATCGATTCCATAGATGCTCATGACGGTTATACCAAAGTGAAGGGACATGCCGGTTCCGCTGTCTTGCCCTCGGTACTGGCCGTCGTTGATGACTTGCAACGCCAGGGAAAACCAGTGTCAGGTCGAGATCTGCTACTTGCATTGGTTGTTGCCTACGAAGTGAGTTACCGCAGCGGACTGGCATTGCATGCAACAGTGGCGGATTACCACACCTCCGGCGCGTGGACGGCCGTCGGTGTTGCGGCGGCCGTTGGGCGACTTCTTGGTCTGAATGATGAACAGTTGCGGCATGCCTTGGGCATTGCCGAGTATCACGGCCCGCGCAGCCAGATGATGCGCTGTATCGATCACCCATCCATGCTTCGTGATGGCGTGGGTTGGGGTGCTCCTGCAGGCGTATCGGCTGCGTATCTGGCGAAATGCGGTTTTACCGGCGCTCCTGCGATTACTGCAGAGGGAGACAGTGCCAAACCGTTCTGGAGCGATTTGGGTCAGCGCTGGGAAGTCAGCAATACGCATTACAAGGCCTACCCAGTCTGTCGGTGGGCGCATCCCGCCATTGACGCTGTGCAGAGCCTTATGCACGAACATGGAATTCGCAGTGATGATATCGAACGAGCAAAAATAAGGACCTTTCACTATGCGACGCGTCTGGCCGGGCATGAACCGAAAAGTCTGGATGAACTGACTTACGCGCTCGCCTATCCCTTCGCCATCATGGTGGTACGCGGGCAGATCGGCGCGGATGAGCTAAGCGAGTCGATATTGAACGATGCGGAAGTACAACGTATCAGCATGGCAACTGAAATTATCGATGATGAGCATTACACCCGAATCAGCACAGATAAACGGTGGGCGGATGTCACACTAATGCTCAAAGACGGGCGTGAGTTTCAGTCGGACGCATGCACGCCGAGAGGCGATCCGGACGATCCCCTGAGCGATAAGGAAATCAGTGACAAGTTTCACTTGTTTGCCGACCCGGTTATCAGTGCCTCGCGAGCACGCGACATCGAGCAACTGTCGGCCAGCATAGATCAACCCGATTTCGAACTGGAACGCTTCATGAATCTAATTTTCGACGCTGTGTGAGAGCATGAGATCATCGACATGAATCAGCTGCACACCAAAGATACTGAAGGGACGGACAGGTAATGAGCCAAGCTGATCTTGACGCAAACTCCGACAGGCTTCCCTCCGCCCTGATTTCATCCATCCCGATTGCGGCGTTAATGGGATTAATGTTGCTGAACCTGAAGTTAGGCGACGACTATATTCCGACGGAGACCGTCCTGATCATTTGTGCGGTTCTGGCAGGCCTCATTGCGTTTTTTCACATTGGGAAAACGTACCAGGAAATCGAAATCGGAATCCTTCATTCCATCAATCTGGCAATGCCGGCCCTGCTGATAATCTTCGTCGTGGGCGCACTGATTTCTGTCTGGATAATGTCCGGCATCGTACCCATGCTGATTTACTACGGCCTGGCGATTATCAACCCAACGGCATTCTTGCTGGTGTCCTGCGTCATGTGTGCCGTGGTCGCCATCTGTACAGGGTCCAGCTGGTCGACCGTGGGGACCATTGGCCTGGCGTTGATGGCAATGGGGACAACGCTTGGTATACCGGATGGTATGACGGCCGGATCCATCATATCGGGCGCTTACTTCGGCGACAAAATGTCGCCTATGTCTGATACGACCAATCTCGCTCCGGCCATGGTGGGGACGGATGTTATCACCCATATTCGGCATATGTTCTACACCTCCGGGCCTGCGATGATTATCTCGCTGCTGGTGTTTATGGTGATGGGGCTGTTCTATCAAAGCGGCGATCTGAACAACGCTCAAATCGAACTTGTGCAGTCGGTTCTCAAAGAGAACTTCAATGTATCGCCCTGGTTGCTGGTTGCTCCGATAGTGGTGGTGACTCTCGTCGCGAGAGGATTGCCGGCAATGCCAGCATTAATCCTCGGCACAGGCCTTGGCGTAGTGGCGGTGCCGGTCTTCCAGTGGGCCTTGCTTGAAAGAGTTCTCGAAGAAAACGTGACCTTGATAGGCATCTATTCCTACACACTGAACACGATCGCCACCGGCTTCACCATTGAAACCGATAACGCAATGATCGACCGGTTGCTCAATCGGGGTGGCATGAGTAGCATGTTCGGTGTTAATTTTATCGCCATTGCCGCGATGGTCTTCGCCGGAATTCTGGAGTCCAGCGGTATGTTGCAAGCGCTGACGCAAACAGTCATCAGAGGAGTTCGGGGCATCGGTAGCTTGATCGCCGCGACGCTTGGCACTTGCTTGTTCGTAAACTGTGCGGCGGCCAATCAAACCATGGCAATTATCATTCCGGCCCGCATGTTCGCACCTACTTTCAAAAAATTCGGACTGCACCCCAAGAACCTGTCACGTGCCTGCGAAGACGCAGGCACGGTTACAGCGCCGCTTGTTCCGTGGAATACCAACGGCGTTTACTGCGCCGGAGTGCTGGGTGTCGCGACAATGACTTACGCGCCGTTTGCCATTTTTTGCCTGGCTTCCCCCTTTATATCGGCCGCGCTCGGATTTGCCGACAAAACAATGACACGAATCGACGCCAACGAGCCGTCGGTTCAGGTAGAACTCAAAACAGAAATTTCAGGTGAGGGTAACTAGATGAACACTGAGAATGTGGTGAACGATGGGATCGAGGATGACGACATTGTTCTCGCGGAGTTGGCGGATGATGAGCTTGTCGAACAGATGCATGATGATCTTTACGACGGCATGAAAGAGGAGGTTCAGGAAGGAACCAACATTTTTCTTGAACGCGGCTGGACCGCCGAGGCTGTACTGAACAAGGCACTGGTGGGTGGGATGCAAATAGTGGGCGTCGATTTTCGTGACGGCATTCTGTTTGTTCCGGAGGTTTTGCTGGCGGCGAATGCCATGAAAGGTGGCATGGAAATTCTCAAACCGTTGCTGGCGGAAAGCGGCGTCGAGCCGGTCGGCAAGATGGTAATCGGGACGGTGAAGGGTGATATACATGACATCGGCAAGAATCTCGTTGCGATGATGATGGAGGGTGCTGGATTCGAGGTTGTCGATATCGGAATAAATAATTCCGTTGAAGACTATTTTGCCGCGCTCGAGGAACACCAACCGGATGTCCTGGGTATGTCGGCACTGCTGACGACAACGATGCCCTACATGAAAGTGGTCATTGACCAGATGATCGAAAAGGGTATTCGCGATGATTACATCGTGCTGGTCGGCGGCGCGCCACTCACCGAGGAGTTCGGCGAGGCGGTCGGCGCTGACGGCTATTGTCGCGACGCCGCACAGGCGGCTGAAATCGGCCCTAAAATGGTGCAGGAACGGCGGGACGCGGCTCGTGCCTGAGCCCATTCTGGTCATTGCGTGCGGGGCGCTGGCGAAGGAAATCGACGCGTTGAAGCGCTCGTACGGCTGGCATCACCTGCACATGCAGTGCATCGACGCGAGGTTGCACTTGCGACCGGCGCTTATTCCCGATCGACTGCGCGAGAAGATTCGGCAGAACAAAGGAAAATACGAGAAGATTTTCGTTGCCTATGCGGATTGCGGTACCGCCGGCGGCATTGATCGTGTATTGGAAGAAGAAAACGTCGAGCGCCTGCCGGGTGCACATTGCTATCAGTTCTTCGCCGGGACGGAACGGTTTTCTGCGTTATCCGAGAATGAGCCTGCCACGTTTTACCTCACGGATTTTCTGGCTCGTCATTTCGAGCGTTTGGTGATCAGGCCTTTGAAAATCGACACGCACCCGGAACTTCGGAATGCCTATTTCGGCAACTATCGGCAGCTCGTTTTTCTCTCGCAAACCAGTGATAAGGAAATTTTTCAGGCGGCAGAAAGTGTCGCAGAAAGCCTGGGTCTTGAGTTTAGACATGTCCACGCCGGATACGGTGAATTGGAAACGAATCTCCAGGTACAGATTGAGGGACGGAAAGTTGGTCAAGAAGACACTTATCTATTGGCGTGACATCCCGTCTCAGGTCGTTGTGCAACGAGGCCGCACGCGTAAGAAGGTGCTTCTCAGTCCACGCTTCCAGACGGCGATTGATCGTGCGGCCATGAGAGCGGGAAAAGGCAGCAGTAACGCTTATCTCGAGGAGTGGCGCCGCGAATCATCAACGTCGAAATCGAATGCTGACCTGCAGGAGATGGCAGAACGTGAAGCTCGGCTCATCGAGGCGGAATTCTCGGATGCGAAATTGCTGACCCTGATCCGTAATCACGGCTCCGGGAGCGTCTAACCGTGTATTCGATGCGATCCTGGTCCGTCCGCAATGCCCGCTGGCTCAGCGTTGTCTACAAAGCCGTTGAAGCAGTTCTCATGATGGCCCATCCCTTCATGAAACGCGTTGGCTACGAGCGGTTGGAGAAGCCGCTCATGAAAGTGGAGAAAATGACCAAGGGATTCTTGTTCGATTCCCAAAGCTGCGGGCAATGTATCGTGTCTTTCACGGGCTTGTCGTGTCCCATGAACTGTCCGAAATCGATTCGAAACGGTCCTTGCGGCGGCGTACGCTCAAACGGTATGTGCGAGGTGGACTCAGGCATGACCTGCGTGTGGGTACTTGCCTGGGAAGGAAACAAGCGAATGCATAAGAACGAGTATCCGATCCAGGTAGTGCAGCCGCCGGTTGACGATCGCTTGCGAGGATCATCGGCCTGGTTGCGCGAAATACGACGGAAAATCGGGCCTGAGGGCGCATCAATGAGCAGCGGTTTTGAACATTCATAGTGGGCCTGCTTCGTCAGGCAGGCTTGAGCGCGTGCTCAGGGACGGTCACTTTGCGGTCACGGCGGAGATTTCGCCGCCCGATTCGGCTAATCCCTCTGACGTCTATGAACGAGCGTCGCTATTTGATGGTTATGTCGATGCACTGAATGCGACGGACGGCTCCGGTGCGAACTGTCATATGTCCAGTGTTGGAATGTGCGCGTTGCTGACGCGGCACGGTTATTCGATGGTCATGCAGGTGTCGTGTCGGGATCGAAACCGCATCGCCATTCAGGGTGACGTTCTCGGTGCTGCCGCTATGGGTGTTTCAAATATCCTGTGCCTGACGGGCGATAGTGTGGAGGCAGGCGATCACCCCGAAGCGAAGCCGGTTTTTGACCTCGACAGCTTATCCACATTGACGATGCTGCGCGGTATGCGCGATGATGAAACCTTTCTCAGTGGGCGAAAAATCACCAGCCCACCGCGCGTTTTTCTTGGCGCTGCGGTAAACCCGTTTGCACCGCCGCTGGATTATCGGCCATTAAGGCTTGCGAAGAAAATTACGGCAGGTGCGCAGTTCGTACAAACTCAATATTGTTTTGACATTGGGCTGTTCAAAAAATACATGGCGGTCGTTCGTGAGGCCGGGTCGCATGAGAAGGTGTTCGTTCTTGCCGGCGTCGGGCCGCTCAAGTCAGCTCGATCAGCGGAATGGATTCGCAATAATGTCCCTGGCGTGCACATACCGGATGAAATTATTCGACGA
>CAYUOY010000050.1:0-24157 GCA_964446495.1 uncultured Woeseiaceae bacterium
TGGATAAAATGAAGAATACCCCTAACGCGATAATATTGTATCGACGCACATACCATAGCGAAACTACGCCACCTAGTTGCAAGACAATCTGGACGGTAACCCACTGCCTGTACGCCTCGCTATCTGAAGTAAAGAGTATTGTGTGGAACAATGCGCTGAGTAGGAGGCAAACTGCTATGAAGATCGTGGTGATGCGAAATGCACTTTCAATTGGCATGGTATTTCTCGCCGCTTAACGTATTAGCTAACTTGCACCAAGTATCTGGCGCAGTTCGTACGAATACCAATGTCAACGCCAGGAGACGTGTCAGGGTTCGAAGTCGATCTGCCAATTTTCGATGGCGGATTCATGGGCGCTGCTATTCTTTTTGACGTTCGACGCGTTTATATCGATACTGATTAGAACATGATCACCAGGCTGTTTGCGAAACAAGTATTCGATCATGTCCTTGTAGTGTGCTGCGTCGAAAGCAGCCGGGTTCTGCAGACGCAAGCCCTGCCAACGACTGGTGAAAATTTCGTTTACATCCAGTCCGTCGATGGCGGTAATCATCATCCCCCTGCCGAATCCCATTGCATGCAGGTACGGCCCGTAACCCAGAAACAGGATGCCCTCGGGTGCAGAGTCGTCGCCCGTTCCGGACAGTCTTGCCGCGGCAAATCCGCCGGGACCGTTCCCAGGTGTGTACGGGTTGCTTTTGATTTCCGCCAATCTGGCAGCAGACAGCGAAATAGATTTGCTTACATCATTTCCCGCTGCGGAGCAGCCGACTAGCAGCGTCGCGATGATAAAGAGGCGAATGACCATAACTGTTTCCCTTGCGGCTCGAAAAAGGCCGAATACCCTGATTGCATCCATCGAATCTGCCACATCGTAATCTCGTATGGAGTGAATTGGCTCTCAAATCGAAGGGCAGCCTGATCACATGCCAATCGGCGCCGGTCTCTGCGTTTCGCCAGAGTGAAACGAGAGTCTGAATGGCGTTGGCGGCCACGGATTCATGGGATCGCCGTGTGAACGCTAGGGCGAGCCCTGAGTGTTGATTGAATGCACTACACTCCGGGATAGGGTGCTTGTCGGCGTGCGGGGAAATTCGAGCCGGTAAGCTAATATTCTCTGACTTGCAGAGTGCGAGCGATAACTTTCCAGGATATTTCCGCACTATGTTGAAATTAGTATGGGGGAAAATGCTAACTCATTCGTCTTGTCGTTACGCGCGCGTAAAGCGTGCTGTTGAGATTGGCGAACGGGGCGCTATTCTGTGCGCTGCCTTGGCTGTGTTGACGATTTTTTCGACACGGACATTGGCAGGCGATCCGGTGACTTATGCACCAATTCCCTTCGACATACCTCAGCAACGAGCGGACATTGCGCTCACCAAGTTTGCTGAACAAGCTGATCTAACGTTGTTTTTCCCGTTCGACAAAGTTCGGGACAAGACCGCAAACCGATTGGTGGGCGCCTTTACTCTGGAAGAGGCTATCGAAGTTCTTCTGGAGGGGACTGGCCTGACGTCAACGTTCAGCAACCGCGTCGTTTTGAATATAGCGCCCGATACTGCAGAGGCGCCCAAGGGGGAAATAATGAGTGCAAGGAAAAGTTCAGGAATCGGTGCGTTGCTGGCCGCTGTATTCAGTGTTGGGGCTGTTGCGCAGGATCAGGCAACCTCAGGCGAGGCGGTCGCACTGGAAGAGATTGTTGTAACTTCACAGCGGCGGGAACAGTCGCTGCGGGATGTCCCTATCAGCGTAACTGCTTTTACCGAACAAATGCTTCGGGACAACATGATTGTTGATCTGGCGGGATACTTTAATAAGACGCCCAATGTGAGTTTTATGACGGGCGGATCCCGGTCCGCACGAAGTATCAGCATTCGAGGCGTAAGTGATATCGGCGGTTTGACTAGTTCGTTCGCCGTCTACGTCGATGAATTTAACATCGCCAATGGCCCGACGAGAGCGAACGACAACAACACTAATAGCTCCCTGAATCCACAGTTACAGGATATCGAACGAATCGAAATACTGCGTGGGCCACAGGGGACATTTTTCGGCAGAAACGCTACTGGTGGAGCCATTAATATAATCACCAAGAAACCAGCACCAGAATTCTATGCCGAAGGAACTATGGAATACGGGCGATTCAATACCTGGAATGTCGGTGGCGTCGTAAATGGAACAGTAGTCGAGGACAAACTGTTTATGCGCGGATCTGCGTACTATTCCGAAAGTGATGGTTTTGTGGTGAACACCAATCCGGCGGGCGGCACCAGTGACTACGATTTTAACAACTTCCGACTTGCTGCGCGCTGGCTGGCAACCGACCGACTGACAGTAGATGTATCGGTCAATTCCACCACAGAGAATCAGGGGCTGGATTCATCGGTCCCATCCGGCGTTCTTGAAGACAGCTCAGTTGGTTTGGCGGGGAGCCTGGGATTGGCGATACCTGCGCTGGCTGGCCAGGGTGCATATCCTGAAAACATTACGCGAGTAAATCACAATACGCCGCTTAAGCAACGCAATGAGTTTCTCGTAGCAACCGGCCGTCTCGAATACGCTGCAGATAACTTTACGATTACCAGTGTGACCGGTTATCTGGACTCCCAGCACACCTCGACCATCGACCTCGACCTCACCGGCGACGACTACTTCAACCAGGATGCGGATATTACGTCCGACACGATTAGCCAGGAACTCCGCATTCAGTCGGTTGGTAACGGTAATCTCGACTGGGTTGTTGGCGGGCTGTATGCCGAAGACAATCTTACGCAGAACTTCCTGGCCAGAGTCGGTGCTGGTGGATTGTTTTTTGGCCTGCCAGAAAACTTACCGCTGGCCGACGGCGTGATTGTAACCGACAGAACCAGCTACGCTCTGTTTGGGGAATTGACCTGGCACGCGACTGAGCGACTCGGCTTGACAATAGGGGCTCGATACTCGAATGACGAAATCGAACGCGTAGAGAATCGTCTCTCGTTCTTCACCCAGTTGCCCGAGGCTGCCGGCACAGAGTCGTGGGACGATGTATCGCCAAAATTTGCGGTGACTTATGCCGCTACCGACGATGTCAATGTCTACGGCACAATTTCCAAGGGATACAAGTCCGGCGGACTTCAGACCAATATCGAGTCGCCGAGTTTTGCCGTGACGACGTATGACGAGGAGACACTCTGGAATTATGAGGTTGGCGTAAAAGCGGATCTTCTGGATAGGCGCCTGTTCCTGGGTGCGGCGCTGTTTTACATGGATTGGACGGATATGCAGGTATTGAGTGGATTGACGCTCCTAGATCCGGATACCGGACTACCCATATTTTTACTGTCGACCGACAACGCCGCAAGCGCGTCCAGCTCCGGATTCGAACTCGAGTTTCGGGCACTACTCGGAGACCGTTTTCAAGTTGGTGGCGGTGTGGGTTACCTTAATGCCGAATTCGACAAATTTCCGGACGCGTTGATCTTTGGTCAAAGTTACGATCTATCGGGCACCAGATTGCCCAGGGCACCAAAGTGGACAATTAACGCGGATGCGCAATATGACTTCCCGCTATCAAACAACCGGCAAGCCTTTATTCGTGCGGAAGCGAACTACCGTTCGGAGACGATCCCGATTTTTGATTCTACCGTGAAAGATGGTTTCCCGTGGCGAACACCGGACTTCAGTGTCTGGAATTTGCGTGCCGGAGTAACTTCAGAACGGTATCAGGTTACCGGCTATGTCGAAAATGTATTCGACGAACAATACTTTACAGGTATTGATCCAACGTTCGGATTTGCCGGCGTCATGATCCGGCCGGCTCAGCGTACTTATGGAGTGCGCCTGGTCGTTAGTACGAACTAACCATGTCCCTGCATGGCAGCGTAGACCAGTAATGGATTGGCCTCACGTAGCAATAGCAGGTTCCCCCTGTTCCGGGGACCTGCTGAGCGCGTGTTGGCTTATTAAATTTGTTGCAACGGTCCGTGCGGCCGTGAGCTTCATGCCGTTTGTGGACTGCCATCACGCCAATTAAGGTGCGGTCAGCCTACTATCAGGCGATGAATATCCTGACCATTAAAACGACCGTACTTTTACTGGCTGCCTGTGCAACTCTTGAGGGCTGTGGCGGATCGTCTTCTAGCGGGAATATTACGACGCCACCGCCGCCACCACCACCGCTACAAACACGCAGTTTTTACATGGGGTTTACGCCTTGGCCCTGGGATGCAACCCAGGCTGCGATTGATGACGTGAACCAGCGCATCCAGGACAACGGTGACATTGTAGACCACCACATAATGGTTGGCGTTCCCTGGGAGGCCGCATTGCAGGGAATACCCTACCCTGCGGAGGTTGATGCCGATTTGGGCGCACGCGTGCAGATGGTACAGCCGGGCAAAGAAGTCTTTCTTGCCATCGACTCGTTAAATGATGTTCGCGATACGATGGCGCCCAACTGGGGGGCGAATTTCAACGAACCACTTCCCGCTCCCTGGGACACGCGAGGATTCGCAGACGCCGAAGTTGCCACGGCCTATCTCAACTTTGCCCTGGATCTCATTGCGCGCTTTGATCCCCTGTATTTCAACTATGGCACAGAGATCAGCGAACTGATGCTGAACGACCCGGCCGCGTTCAACGACTACGTCGTATTCGCCGAGGCAGTTTACAGCGGCATTAAGGCGCAATACCCGGACCTTCCTGTCATGGTCTCGATCGCATTCAAGAGCCCCGGATCGGCCGAGATGGCGACGATTGCAACGGGTTTCGAACGGATTCGCAACTACGTCGATATTGTCGGAGTCAGCGTCTACCCTTATGTGTTTTACAACCACGCGGACAAGGGTGATCCCGACAACATGCCAGATGACTGGCTGAGTCAGGTCCAGTCACTGGCACAGGGAAAACCGGTAGCAATCACAGAAACCGGCTGGATCGCGGCAGACCTGATCATCCCGTCCTTCGGCGTCAATATCCCGAGCACTGAGGAATTTCAGCGAGCCTATGCCAGCCGCTTACTGTCCGAAGCCGACGCGCTTAACGTCGAGTTTGTCATCTGGTGGACCGTGGTTGATTTCGACGCGTTGTGGAACGGTGTCTTGCTGCAGGACCCGGTCGCGTCCATCTGGCGTGATATCGGTTTGTACGACGAAAACCTGCGAGCACGCCCGGCGCTTGACGACTGGCAGTCCTGGTTGGCGCGCAGTCGGAATTGATACACGCGAGTGCTGCCCGGCGAGATGCCCGCGGCCGGCGCAAACCCGTTTAGTACGGACCAAAAGTTGTTCTCTCCGGTCCTTCGGATAACACCGGAGGAATTCGGTATGCTGTCGCTGCTTAGTGTGCTCGGCGAAGGGGAAACATGGAAAACTACGGTATCTGGTCAATTGTTCCGCCCCTTCTCAGCATCGTCTTGTCGCTGTATTACCGCAACATCATTTTCTCATTGACGGTCGGCGCACTAAGTGGCGCGCTGATCCTCACCGGGTTCAATCCACTCCTCGCCATCGTCAACCTGATTGAGCAGCATGTGTTCGTGCAGGTATCCAGCAGTTCCAATACGCAGGTCCTGATCGTGATTCTGGCCATCGGCGGTTTTATCAGACTGTTGAGCCTGTCGGGTGGCGCCCGGGCGTTCTCGACGGCGGTCACCCGATTCATTTCAAGTGCTGTGCGGGCGCAACTGGCAGCCTGGGCGGCAGGCCTGAGCGTATTTTTTACCGACTCCGGGAATGCATTGATTGTCGGACCTCTGTTCAAGCCGGTTTTCAGGCAGCTTAAGATATGCCGGGAAAAACTGGCGTTCATTATCGATACCACCGCCGCTCCCGTGACGATTCTGGTCCCGTTTGCGACCTGGGGTGTCTACATCATGGGCCTGATCGAAAGTTCCTATAATGACATCGGCCTTACGGAGAACCCCTTCGCCGTTCTGTTGAGCATATGGCCATACCAGTTCTATGCGCTTTTGGCCCTTGCATCCATTCCCATGATTTTGTCGACGGGCAAGGATTTCGGGCCAATGGCCAGAGCACAAGTCCGCTACAACGAGGCGATTGTTGCAGGAACACTGGACAACGATGAAGAGCAGTCCACAACCGCAGAGAATGTCTCAACCACGGGTTCCGGCATTATCACGGTCATCTTACCGTTCGCCGTCATGCTCGGTACGATGGTGGTCGTATTGTCCTACTTCGCATTGACGGAAGGTATCCAGGGTGAACACGTACGCTCCGGTATTCTAATTTCCTATATTTTCGCGTCGATGGCATGTGCGTATCTGATGCGCAAGCGACAACAGGTTTCTTATGGCCAATCCCTGAAGCACTATGTTAGTGGTGCCGAGAAGTTATTGTTTAACTGCCTGATACTCATCCTGGCCTGGTCACTCGGTTCGGTCTGTAAGGATTTGCAAACGGGCGCATATCTCGCCTCGCTGATTGGTGACAGCGTCGCACCACAGTACTTTCCCGTCATCGTATTCTTTCTTGGCGCGTCCATGTCTTTCGCCACTGGATCGTCCTACGGCACTTTCGCCATCCTGATGGTGATCGTAGTACCCGTCGCATACTCGCTCGGAGCGCCGCTGCATTTGACCATTGCGGCGATCCTTAGCGGCGGCCTGTTCGGCGATCACACCTCACCCATATCGGACACCACGGTGCTGGCTTCGATGGGCTCCGGTTGCCCCCATATCGATCACGTTTCGACACAATTGTCCTATGCTGTTGTCGCCGGCTTTATGACCGTGCTCGCCTTTATCATCGCAGCAACTTATGAATCCTCGATGGTCATCCTGATCGTATTGGGATTGCAATACTTTACGATCTACTGGCTTATGAAATTTTTCGGCCACGACAGCGATGGAAGAACACAGAGTGAATAACGCATACAGGTCAGCGCGATGAAAAAACAACCCAATATTTTGATCTTTATGACGGACAACCAGCCGGCGGAATTGCTTGGTTGTTACGGCAATGATGAAATTAGTACACCGCATATTGATGCGCTGGCAGAAGACGGCCTGAAATTCGATAATGCATTCTGTGTCAATGGCATGTGCTCACCCTGTCGCGCTTCGGTCATGACGGGTCTGATGCCCTCGCAGCACGGTTTGCATACCTGGATCGACGACCGCCTCCGGCACCTTTGGCCTGAAAACTGGAACGCCATCGAGGAGTTCGACACCTTGCCCGAAATTCTGAGTGCAGGCGGTTATCACACAGCGTTGATCGGCAAGTACCACATGGGAATGCCTGATCGTGCGCAGAACGGGTTCCAGCACTGGATTACCAGTCCTCACGGTCATGTCACCGATTTCTGGAACAACGAATTTATCGAAAACGACACCTTACGTTCGTACCCGGGACACAGTGTCGACTACTTTACGGAACAAACGATTAGCTACATCGAAAACCGGGTGTCCATGGAAACCAACGACGCGCCTTTTTTCGCTTTTGTGCCCTACAACGCGCCTTACGGACACTGGCCGGCACTCAAGGGACGCGCCAAAAATCGCTTCCGGGATTTCTACGACGACGTGCCAATGCATTCCATTCCCCGCGAGGGCCTGCACGAAAATGCGATCGCGCGGTTCCTGAAAAAGGCCGCGGATAGCGTCGGCGGCATCGATCATAGTTCGGAACTCCGAATTCCCAATGATCTCGACACACTGCGAAATTACTACTCCGAAATGAGCATGGTAGACGATGGCGTGGGGCGCATTCTCGCGATGTTACGGCGTCTGGATATCTATGAAGATACGCTCATCATTTACACGGCGGATCACGGTTTTTCTCTCGGCCACCATGGTATCTGGGGTCATAGCCAGGCAACACTCCCCTCCAATGCTCACCGTGCAACCTTCTCCATTCCCCTTATTTTCCGCTACGGTCCACACTTCGCGACGGGGACGAACGATGGATTTATCAGTCAGATAGACCTGTTTCCGACCATACTTGAACTGGCGGGACTCGAGTCGGCCGCTCATGACACCAATTCCGCGGCGAAATCGATTACTCCTGCATTACATGGCGAACGAACTGATCAGCACACCGAAGTTTTTCTCGAACAGGAGGAAACAAGAGCAATCCGTAACGAGCAGTGGCTTTACAAACGCCGTTTTCAAAAAGCGCCGCAACCGCCCTTTCCCGATGAGATGTACGACCTGGTTAACGACCCGCTGGAAAAAAACAATCTTGTCGGGAACCCCGAGTATGCTGGCATTGCAAAAGAACTCGTCGCTCGAATCGATGCCTTTTTCGCCCGCTATTCCGACCCGCAGTACGACCTTTGGACAGGTGGCAAACCAAAATCGAACTCGGACAAACCCTGGCTTTGGCAAGAGGCGTGGGGTGAAGACTGGGCTGCCGGTTTTGGTGACAGCACGGTAGTTCACGATGGCAATTAATATTCTGTCTAAACGCGCATATCGACAAGCGCGAGAAATCATATCGCAGCTCTGACGCTAACGGACATTTCTTATCGGTCAGCGTCCAGTCACGTTTCGTGCCTGTCGGCAAAACCATAAACACCCTTCGCAACCAGCAAAATAATCAGCCACGCCAGCACCATAGTTACCAACGTATGGCCCAGGAAATGGTCGCCAATCAGCATCTTGTAGATGCCCATTGCCCAGCCGATGCTTAGTGCTGACACGGCGGCAATCACCTTGTTCCTTTTCCGCTTAAACAGAAACACGAGTGACAGAAGTGCGAAGCCGCCACTGGCATGGCCTGCCGGATAGCAGCGGATATTTTTTTCCTGTTGAAAATCGTCCGGATAGCATCTCAATAACGTAACGTGTGGGTAGCTGCCACCGTAATGTTCCAGGTCTCGGGGACAAGGAACGTTTGTCGTGGCTTTTAAAGCGCCGACAGTCACCGGCACCAGCACAGCAGACAACAACAGAATGACCAGTCCCTGGTGGTAATTCCGAACGAGCGATGTCTTCCTGAATAGAGTCGCACCGACAATTATCAGCAGGATAAAGGCGATCAACGCCTTCTTTATTCCGTCATAAAACAGGAATTTTGATACCGTGTCATCCCTGTCCAGAACCCATTGGGCAGTCTCAAAATTATAGAGATAATCCTGTAGCCACAGGTCCATCCCGCTGTTCTCGAAAAACACGACCACAAGCAGTAGAGCGGTTGCCGTAACCACTATATCTTTGCTACTTGCCCTCATGTTCTATCAAGTCCATCGAGGGTTCGTAAACGGTTGTCTGCACTTCCATAATACCCAGTATCGTATGGAATATATTGTCATGAGAGAATCTCTTATCTGCATTTTTTCTCAATGAATCAATGTTGACTTCGCTCCTGATTCTTTCGCCAAACCATACAATAACAGGCACTCTCTTTTGCGTATCAGGCGCGATCATATAGGGCAAGCCATGCAGAAATAAATTCCTTTCACCCAATGATTCACCGTGATCGCTCACATACAACATTGCTGACTCGAAATCATTATCGTTCTTTTCCAGTAAGGCTATTACCCGTGATAAGAAATAGTCCGTGTACAAGATGGCATTGTCGTAAGCGTTGTTGATCTCATTATCGCTGCAGCTCGCCAACTCATTCGACTTACACACTGGTACAAATTTTTCGAACTCTTCGGGGTAACGTTTGTAGTAGGCAGGTCCATGGTTCCCCATTTGGTGCAAAACGATGAATATATCCCCTCGTGGGTGGTTATCTATATAGGACTGAAGGTCACTCAACATACCAACATCACGGCATTCAACATCACATACAGGGTTTTTGTCAGCAGACCTGTAACTCTCGTAAGGCACCCGATCTGCCACGCCCTTGGAATCCGAATTATTGTCCAGCCACAGAATATTGACGCCGGAGTACTGCAGGATATCGAGAATATTCTCCGTTGCAGTAGCTTCTGCCTTGTCGTACTCGTCCCGACGGTAATAGGAGAACATGCACGGCACCGATACGGCTGTCGACGTGCCACAGGACCAGAAATTCGTGAAACTTATAACATCAATTTTTTCCAGTTCAGGGTTGGTTTTTTTGCCATAACCATTGAGTGATAGATGATCTAGTCGCGCAGCTTCGCCAACGACGAAAACAACCAGTTCTCTATCCGTGTCAGACGACGAAATTTCAGCATCAGCAGCGATAATCCTGAATGGCAAAGCATCTGTTTCGAAAAAGTCTGCGGCATATTTTGCAACTGAATAAATATAGTATGTAGGATTGGTGTAATAACGTAACGGTTTGTGCTCCCTGAAGAATGACGCATAGAAATCGCTGAACAGCGAGATCGTTACTAACAATACAGCTAGTGAACCAGCGCTTAACTTCAATCTGGATATAAGTGATGCTTTACAAGACTCAGAAACGATTTCCGTCTTATAGAGGATCACAGAAGGTAAAATACCTAAGAATAGAAGGTAGAGAGCGAGTTCTACGCTCAATAAGTCCATTGTCTCTTCAGTATTTGTGCCAGCAATATTTTCGATCATCACATCGTCAAAAATGACGTTATAGGTATCCATGTAATATGCTGCTGAGGACGACAACAAGAAAACCGTGATCAGAATCGGTTTAACCGTAGACCTGTAGCAGAAAAGCGAAAAGATAAAGGCCGTAAGCGCGCTAATAACGACGGCCAAAGAAATCAGGAACAGGATGTTACCGCTATCAACTGGATACACTACCAGGACATTTTTGAAGAACGCCACATTGCCGAATAAAACCAGTACGGCAACTGCAGATAGAACAATCTTTGAAATTGTTGTTTTTAAAATGATGTTCCCGAACCCTTGCGCTATTCGCTCAGTGCTCATACCGGAACTGCATAATTGCGATAGAGAGTAGACGATATGCTAAACAGGTGAGAACTTCATCCAATCGAATCGGGTTGTCTCCGGGTTTGGGCACCGGGGCGGCCAGTTTGCGATATAGTCCACCGGATTTTTCACCAAGCCGCTCAAAAAAGGGGCTGGGTACATTTTGGGCCCTGGTTTTTTTCATGTCTTTCGCTTTGCAATCTGCCTGAGAACGCCCGTTCAATTTTCAATTTGAGTTTCTTACGTCCAGCGGGGAGTTCCTGGCAACTCCATATAGGATGCTGCCCATGATGTTACATGAGCGAAAGCTGGAATTTTCATGGGAAGCCGTATCCCGGCCCCACGTCTCGCTCGGCTCCAGTCCATGATAGGCCCTTTTCTGCTTCAACCGGAATTCTTTGGCGCCACCGCTACTTAATTGGAATTGCGATCTAACGATTTGACAAATAAGCACCGCTAACCTACTTTCAGGCGACTCACTCATAGCAAACCGATGGATAAATATGGCTAAGAATAAAAAGGCGGTCCTATCTTTTTTCGGGTCTTGTATGTTGTTTGTGGCCAGCACTTCCGTGATTGCTCAGATCATTCCTTATAACTCTGAAATGATCGAGGAAAATTTCGCAGCAGAGATACAAGCACACAGGGTTATTGAAGATGCGAATATCAGGAACAAAGAAACCACTTTGTTATCTGACGATTACTTCGAGCGTTTTACCGGACTGAATTATTTTCCGGCCGACCTCAAGTACCGCATTACTGCGAAATTGACCAAACTCTCGGAGTCCGAGCTGACGAATTTGGCTATGACCAGTGGAACCCCTTACGGATTTATGCATTACGGCAAGGTTAATTTTTACCTTGAGGGAGAATCCGTCGAGCTGCAAGTATTCGAGTTTCCCTCGGACAGTTCAGCACCTGCGTCCATATTCGTGCCGTTCAGGGATGGGACGTCCGGCAAAGATAGCTACGGGGGTGGGCGGTTCCTGGTAGTCAACACGCCAAAAAGTGAGCAGGTGATCGTTGATTTCAATATGGCGATAAACCCGATATGCGTCTACGACCCCGAATACATTTGCCCGATTCCCCCGCTAGCCAATACTATTCGCCACCCCATTTCTGCCGGGGCCAGAATGTATTTCGACCCAAACGATGAAATGGGGTTCGGCCGCGACAGCGACTAGCAACCTGGCCAGGAGAAAAGGGCCGGATACATTCCGGAATCATGGGCGTAGTGAGTAAGTGCACATAAATGGTCACCAACACATTCGCGTGAAGCATGCATTCATGTTTCCGACAACTCGTTGCCAGCAGGTTGAGGGGTTCAAGCGGTATCCTGCTGGAGCTTACCGCGTTATTCGTGTTTGCAACCGCGTTCCGCCGGCAGGAGCCGTGGCGCCGATATCGAAGAGGTGCGTTGGCACTGTCGATAATCGCCGCTATCGCGGTGGCGGCGTTCGCCGTCGGTGTGCAGATGGACGTAACCGGTCCCGCCGAAGTCCTGAGTCGGGTTCCAGGCGCGAAGATACATTTGATCTGGAAAACTACGGATCCCGTCCGGACCGAGGCGGGATTTTCCATTAATCCCACAGTAACGATCGACGACTGCCCCGTGCTCGATGTAGTCTGCGTGCCCGGAGGAACAGGGCAGGCTGTCCTCATGAGTGACGACGCCGTGTTGCGATTTCTGAAAGCTCAAGGCGATCAAGCACGTTTTGTCACTTCGGTGTGCGCCGGCTCATTGTTGTTGGGAGCTGCAGGGCTGTTGCAGGGATATAAGGCCGGCACCCACTGGGCGTTCAGGCACCTCTTGCCGAATTTTGGTGCGGAACCAGTCGCCGAACGAATCGTCAGGGACCGCAACCGTATATCCGGCGGCGGCGTGACGGCCGGAATCGATTTTGGTCTTTCACTGGCGGCTGAACTTGCTGGCGAAGATGTTGCGAAGGAAATTCAACTTGCCATTGAATACGATCCAAAACCGCCTTTCGACGCCGGAACACCGGAAAAAGCCGGACCGGAACTGGTAGCCAGGGTACGTGCTGTCTACGGCATCGAAACTTCCTGAGAAGTTTCTGGATTGAAGCCCGTACACCGCACTAGTCACGATATCGCGTACGAACAAAAGTAGCCGTCGACGAAGGCCTGAAAGCGTTGTCAGACCCCTGAAATCTAAGTCACCAGCACGTTGTCTATTACAACGGGTACCAGAACTTCAGATGGCAACCTTCGCAGGCGGCATCGATCGTCCCACCAACATCGGACAGTCCGTCGACGTTTTTTGCATCGATTATGCGAATCGTTTCCATCGCTTGCGCATGTACGGCATGTGCAAAGCCAACCCATGCGGCTCGATCGGTCTCCATCATGGCTTGCATCTCATCCGGCGAGAGCTCATGTTCCGGGTCGTCGGATGGGGCTCCGGATGAGCCGATGCGGCGGCCGGGGATCAACAGTGCATTTGCTCCTTCGGCCATTATTACTGCTTGCGAACGAAGCTTCTGCCAGTCCTCTTCAGTCTCTGGTCTGGCTTCGGTCGTGAGTTCCGCGGTGGAAATGAACGCCACCGAATCCCATACGGCTTCAGCGGACGGCTCCATCATTGACACCATGATTTCGCGAACAGTGGCTTCTGGAAGGAATTCGCTGGTATTTTGCTCGGCAACCGACTTCGGCGGGGCTGCTGTTTCACTACACGAAACGGCGGCCAGCGAGGCAACAATTGTCCAAACCATTGCGTTAAATAATTTCATTTTCCTGCCGTGGTTCGAAGTTCCGTCGTTGCACATTGCGCTTCCCCTGATTGTCTCTGGTTGCCCGTGCTGCTTCCCAGCGCGAATCTATACCGCAGGGACGGCGAAGTATAGTAGATTTTATCTGGAAACGAACTATTGGCAAACGATGAACCGGGCCCCACGAACCCTTCACGCTAACGCGGGCAAAACAGCGGAAGATTTGTGCCTTGGCGCTTTCCCGGCGTGAGTTCGACACCCTTGTGTCTCTCGGCGATGTGAGCATGAAGCAGTGCATTGAATGAGGGAATTGAGGGTCAGCGATCTCGTGCATCGGTAGTACCGCTGGCTTGGTAGTCGAGATCGATCTGGAGTAAAAGCTGGAAGTCGTTCATGTACGCGAAGCTACAAAGTGGGACGAGCGCGGTCGGACAGCTTAATTCGCTGGCGTATTCGGCCAGGTGTCGCTTAGGCGATAGCCCTGCGGCCATGGGTCCTGAGGATCAAGCGACAATTGATATTTTCCGGTAATCCACGCGCGACCGGATACGGACGGGCGAATTGCTCTCGTGTTGCCGACCAGGACCTCTTCCTCAATGCGGCCCAGGAATTCTGAATCTATAATAGAGCGCGCCAGCAAACTGTCGCCAACACTCGCCTGTCCCTTCGCGTACATCACTGCGAGTCGGGCGGACAGCCCGGTACCTGTCGGCGAACGATCCACCTTGCCAGGACGAATGACGACGGCGTTTTTACCGATTCGTTGGCCTGCATCTTCGAAGACGGGCCGGGCAAACTGACAAAATGAAATAGCAGAAATCTCCGAATTGCATGGATGCCGAAATCCCAGTTGTTCGTTAGCCGCGGCGGTAATCTTCAATCCGGCGACACAGATATCTCTCGCTTCGTCTGGTCTGATTTCGAAGCCCACGCTGGCAGCGTCAACGATGACAAATGTATCGCCACCATAGGCAGTATCAACCATCAGCGTTCCCAGTCCCTCGACTTCCAGTTGCGCGTCGAGCCGATCGGCGAAGGACGGTAAGTTCTTGACGGTAATGCGCTGCGCCTTGCCATTCTTGCATTGTGCATGAACGTCGATGAGGCCACCTGGTGCCTCCAGAACGAACCGTGTTTCCGGCTCACGCATGCGAATCATTCCGGTTTCCAACAGAACCGTCGCAACACATATGGAATTCGAACCGGACATAGGCGGCGTATCCTCTGGTTCCATAATGATCCAGGCCATTGCCGCTTTGTCATCAATGGCGGGCACCAGTAAGTTGACGTGCCGAAAAACACCGCCGCGGGGTTCGTTTAGTACGAAATTTCGCAGTGTCTGATCTTTTGCAATCCAGGCAGCCTGTTCCCAGATTGTGTCACCAGGTGGTGCCGCGATTCCGCGCACAATGACATCCCCGACTTCACCCTCCGCGTGGCAGCCTACAATCTCAACTTCGCTGTTCAGGCCTACCTCCATACGGAACTCCCAAGAAGAATCAGACCGTACTATCCACCAGGATGTATCAAGCAGCAAATACTATTCGGGACCGGCCAAGTAATAAGCGCACCACCGCTACAACGGCCTGATCATCTATGATTGCGTAGCACCGCCACAGGTGTCGAACTGGTGCACCGGGAATCAGGAGCGATCGCTAATTTTCTTCCAGTTGGCGTAAATTTCGTCGCTCCAGAGATTCTGAATCCATGCAACGATGGCGAGACGCTCGGATTCGTCCAGTACGGCGCCAAAACCTGGCATAGCACCGCCAAATTCGACACCGCCATTGACGATCGTGCTATCCAGCAGTTCGAGGGAATGATGCCAGGTGTGCGCAGTTCCATTCAATGGTGGTGGCGGATAAATCCCACTCGCGTCCGGGGTGCGCCATTCACTCGTTGCGCTGCCATCAGCGCCATGGCAAACAGCGCAATGTATCTGGTAAAGCCCCGTGCCACGTTCGACCTGCTCGGCGCTGTACCATCGGCCCGCCACTGTGGACACCTGAGGAGCAAGAGCATCTTGCGACCCGTCGGGCGAACATCCGCTCAGCAATGCTGTTAGCGCAAAGGCCGCAAAAAGGATTCGATTCATAGAAGTTCTCCGAGGGTGGCCGGCAAGAATATGGCCGGCACGCCAAATAGTCCAACCCGACTGGCAGTCGCGCCGCCTGCAAATGTGGCCGGTCAGCCCAAAATCACGTCAGGTTGCGATCGCAAACCGGGAACGTCCTGCCAGCCTCCGCTCTGTCGGTCGAATGACTAGAAGAAGTCACCGAATACATTTTCGGCGCGCCGCGTAATGACAAACGCTTTTCAGAAACCGTCGACCGGGTGACGGGCGATGCCCCGCAAGCTCAATGTCCGCTTCTGTGAACACCGCCAATCCCGCTGGAGTGGCCTCGACTCAATGTACTGCCATGTCCCAGGTTTGTGGTGCTATGGCCTATGGCGTTATGACCATTGAGGTCATGAGTAATCGGGTGATTGCCGCCCGTGAATTCCGACCTGTGCATTGGCGCTGCACCATGACCGAGCGAAGTGCCGGCGGCGTGACCGATGTCGTTGTCCGAGTCGTAGTGGCTGCCAGGGCGGTAAGACGCAGTATGTCCGTACGGATAATAATGGTGGTTGTACCAGCCGAGCTGATACGCCGTCGTGCCGACAGACCTCGTTCCAAAGTAATAAGAAGGGTATGCCGTGTTGTAGCCGGTTGACACAACATAGGTGGGGGTGGGAGCGGCAGCCACAACTGTGGCATCCTTGTTCAGCAAAAACCTGATAACTTCCTCGCTGACACCGGCTTCTTTGAGCTGCCGCACAGTTTCGGCATCAAGTACAAAATCCAAATTTCGATATTCCAGGAAAGTCAGAATAGTCTCGTCCGAAATGTCAGTCTGCGTTAACAGAACGACATCGTCGATGCTCACCGTGTCATCCTGCGAATACGCGGCCGAGGGACTGAAGAGCAGGCCTGACGCGGCCAGGGAAGCAAAAATAACGACTACTGTTTTCATTGTATATCCCAATTCGGAGCGGCGATCGTACTAAAGTCATCCGGTACTGCGGTGGCAAGTCGTTCCAGGTGCCCCTGGATTTCCACCGGCAATTCTGCGATAGCGAGTTCCAGGTCCTCTCGTTGATTGGACGCCGCTGTATTGACGACCTCATAGAGCAGCATCAGCGCAGCTCCGCGGTGCAAATTGGTCAGCCGGGTTGGCGGTCTGTGCAGCACCGATATCGCCCAATAGTCGTTCAGCAGGGCAGCCCAGTAGGCTGCCAACACATAGGGCGTGACGCGGATTTCGCTGCGTACGTCATAGGCAGAAACGTCACTACTATCCAACGTAATAATGGGTACCTGTTGCAAATCTGCGCTGTGATACACGATCTGGTCAACACCGTTGGTTCGCAAGAACCTGAAGCCGCCATTACCCAATCGAATAGCTTCTTCGAGGTTTCGTACAACCGCCATTCCACGTTGCTCAACTGACTCGAAGCGGCCCTCACTACGTAATATGAGCATTGGAGCACCGAGCAGCGTCACATACATATGCTGGTGATCACCGGCCTCAACTTCGGACACAACTCGAAGCGAAAACTGGTCCGGCGCAGTGCCACGTCCAAGGTCATCCGGTAGTGTAAATGGGGGCGCTCCGGAAAGGTCTGATCCCGACAGATCGGCAGGACCCGATGCCAGCATAACCCTGATGACAGCTTCGCTCACACCAAGTTCTTTCAGACGTGGAATGTCTTCGGCTTCCAACGTGAATACAGAATGGGTCGTCTGGATGATGCTCACGATATTTTCGTCGGCAAAGCCGCTGCGACTCAGTTCGATAATGTCATAAATATTAACAGCCCACGCCATCGAAACAGTTACGCACCACAGCGCGATGGTTAGTAACGCGGGTCGAATCAGGCGCATTTCTTTCTCGCAGCAGACCGAAAAAGGTCGAACGTACTCCGAGTATATGACGAACAAACGCCCTTTTACATCATGACCCTCACCATCGACACGAAGTTAAGTCAGATTCTCACGCCGAGCACAAAATTCGAACGGCGGTGCGGCGTCGGTGAAGTCTACTCTCTTTGCCCGTTTTCCCGCTGAGGCCCACTCTCAGCGGCAGCCGACATCCTGTCGAGGCCATTTCTTGTTACAACGTTGGTAAAGCAGGACGTTTCCGCCGAATTGGCTGGTCGAACTGGCTTTCGGCCTCTGAATTGACGCATTTTGGAATGAGCAGTGCCCCCCCCCTATAGATTCATTCGTTATGAGCTAGTCAGGGAGCTTCTGATCTATGCATGCCGGGTTTGAAACCATCTTGGACCGGTGACGAATACCCGGTACGCCGCATACAGAGAAATCGGGATTCCTATTATGGTTATCGCGGGAACTACGATCCCCCAAACAATGGTTGCTGTCCTGCCAAAGACACCGTATCGAGATTCATACATATAGCCCTTTTTTGCCAGGCAATTCGGGCAGGTAGTCGCGCTTTCACTAACAATAGTCACGCAGAACGGACATTGTTCTTCACCGGGGCCGATGGTTCTTGGAACCGGCGCTCCACACTTCGGACATGCTTCTGCCGAATCGGAAATTTCGTTGTTACAGTCTTTGCATTTAATCAGGGCCATTTTCCAGCTCCTTCCGTGAGGGTTCAGGTTATACAGGGCAAAAAAGAAGTTCGAGAGTCGCGCTTCCGGCATTTGCCAACAGGCAATTGCCGGTGCCGATTGAGTAGTGTTTTGTCACATCGCCATTGGCGTATTTCATGACAATTTGTTTTCCGCGAATAGTGTAATCCCAGGTTCGCTTGCCTCGCGTGTTCGTTATTGCAACCTTTCTACCTGGCAGGAATTCAAGTTGCCGATCTACCAACGCCATTTCGTAACGTGGAGTTCCAGGCACGAACTGAGGTTCATATTTCCCAGAGAGTTCGGGTCCAGCGCTGTCGCCGCAAGCGCTTAGCAAGAGGAGAACATATAGACCATAAGCTGTTCTGGCTCGATTCATAAAAATCTCCAAAGCGTCTATAGTTGTGCTTTGGCCATCAAATTATGCGAATCAGCGACTGATGGCATCACCAGTTAACGGCGATTAGACGTGTTTAGATACTTTTGCTGCGATTCGGCAGCTCGAATCCTGAGGAATTTCCAGGATCATTGCCCGGAGGAGGATTTGTGAAGCGCCGCAGAGGCATACGAGCGTCGAACACAAAACTCACTCGCGCCATGCTGGATGCCGGGTTAAAGACCCAGGCCGCTCTCGCCGACCGTATCGCTGATCTGGAGAATCTTGATGCGGCGCCTCGCGATTTGATCAGCCGGACTTTTCGCGAATTGCCCGTCGAGGCACGTTCTCTCGAGCGCATCGCACTCGCGTTGGGCGTCGAAGCTCAAACGCTGGTAAAAACAAGCGACGAACCTGACAGCTTCAATGTTCTCGATCAACCGCCAGAGGACTCAACCCATAGCGACGAAGAAGTCCAGCGAGTTCGGGGTCAGACCCCAGGGAGAAGCCTGCTCGGCATTCGCTGGCTTATGCTTGCAGTCTTGGTCCTGATTATCGGCTACGTTGGTTTAAGCATTGTGAGGCCGGTACACAACGATACCCCTGTTGCTACCCGACAACTTACTATGGGCAGGCCCAGCGTTTTGATCCTGCCGACTTTTGGTGATGCTGACAACGTGCTATCGCCCGAGCTGCGCAAGGCGCTGCAGTTAACATTCAACGTGACGGCCAACACCGCGGTAACCACATCCCCGCCTTATGATTTGTCAGCGCTAGCCAGGCAGTTGAGGGCTGACCTCGTTGTCGAAACGGAAATAGTGGCCGAAAATCGTTTGATTGGGCTTCGTGCATTTGTGTTCCACAATGGCGTAAGACAGCTGTTCTGGTCAGATAGCCTGCCCCGCGTTGCGTTGCCGACACTTGCCGCCGCCGTTGCTGAGAAGACGGCGTTTGCACTCCGACACTATATCGGCAAAGAGACAGCGTTGCCTCACTTCGCCGTGGCTGCTGTGCAAGATGACTATCTCAGGGGTGAATTTTATCTGGACCAGCCAGCAAGCGAACTCAACCTGAAACGCGCCGAAACTCGGTTCGAGGCCGCCATCCGTCATGATGACGATTATGCCAGGGCACATGCGGGGCTGTGTCAGGCATTACTGGAAAGTCATTGGATGCTGGAAGAAGACCGCATGCTCAATGATGCGAAAGTGGCCTGCAACCGCGCCTCGGCACTTGCCCCAGACGACCCGGTTGTCAAGATTGCACAAGCACACTTTCTGCAACGTACTGGCCGTGGCGACGATGCGATTGCGCTCTACCAGGAAATCATCGCCCGAAACCCGAAATATCCTTCCGCCTATTCCGGACTGGGTGCGAGCTGGCTGGAAGCTTATCGGCAGGGAAATCGGGAGGGGGCACTGTCCGCCGCTACCCAAGCCAATCAGCAAGCAGCAGACCTCGACCAAAACCTGTGGAAACCGCTTTTCCAGCTAACGGTAAATCATTGGTTCGCCGGTAATATTGACGACGCCATCGCTGCCAGTGAGGCTGCTTTGGCTCGTCAGGAAAACGAGTTTATACTTGGAAATCTCGGCTCTCTTTATATATGCGTGGGTCGCTTCGAACGTGCTCGAACGAGCTACGAGCGTGCGCTTGAAGTGGCACCCGATTCCTATATTGGTCGCGAGTTCCTTGGCTGGACTTACTACCTTCTCGGTGACTACGACGAAGCCATTCGCCTGCGCCTTCAGGCCATTGAGTCGATCGGAGCCGGTACGCCGGAAATTCACGAAATGTGGGGAGAGCTTGGGGACGCCTATCGGCAAAACGGCGATACAACCAATGCTGTTGCCGCTTATCTTCAGGCAGCGCAGATTGCCGAACGAGATTATGTGCGCGGCACCATTCCCGTGTCGGATCAAGCTTCACGTGCGTACTACTACACCGTACTCAGGTACCTCGACAGATCATTGGTGACAGATTTGGTGGACCGTGAGATCGCTGAGAGCCTTGACGGGATCAGTGAAGCCCAGTTTGAAGCAACCGGCCACCGCCGGATGGCACAGACCTGGCTACTTAGAGGGCGCACTGATCGTGCCATAAAGAGCTTCGAAGCGGCGTCTGAGAAGTGTCCCGGATACGGTCAAATTCCGGACCTGGAACCTTTGGCAGCGCACAGGGCCGATACAGCCGGTTGATTCGTCGGGCAGTCTCGACTATTGCGTACTGCGATACGGTCTGATGGTTTACCGCCAATAAACACACTGCCAATACGCTCACACCGTCTATCATACAATATTGAAATCGGCTTTTTCCGGGTCAGCTATCCGACGTTGGGCTAAACTTTTTCGCCTGGCCAGCGCGGATTCTTGTTCGCCGCATTCAAGCGAGGGAATTTGCCGGGGCGGTCACAGATGTTCTTACCGTTTTTGCGGTCTTGAGTGTATACAAGCTATGTCCAAAACGATTTCCGCCATTAACCGCGCCACAACGGAAACGATATGATGTCGGACTATCCGAATGCACATTTTCTCGCGGAAACAGTCTGGCTGAACGCCCACATCGGTGATGATGATTTGTGCGTCATCGACGCTCGTTTTGACGTCCGCGCTCGTGAAGACGGATCCTTCGAAGAAGTTTCAGGTCATGCGGCCTATCTCGCCGGGCATATTCAAGGTGCACAATTCGTCGATTTACGAGCCGATCTTACTGACCCCACCGATCCCACCAGTATCGTCGGGCCGGAATTGTTCACGGCATTGATGCGCCGCCTCGGCATCGGACCGGAGCACACGGTGGTGATCTACGACGACCGCGGTGGTGTGTGGGCAGCGAGGGTATGGTGGGCGTTGCGCTACTACGGCCATGAAAAAGTGAAATTGCTGAATGGCGGATTGAGCGGCTGGACTGCAGCCGGCAATGAACTGCAAACGGATATTATCACTCGGCCCCAATCGGACTTCGAGGCGATTGCCAGCGAGAGTTTCAGAGTTACTAAAGAGGACGTTATGTCGGCGATCGAAGATCCGGAAACCCGCATAATCGATGCCCTGCCACCGCCCTTCTTTAGCGGCAAGGCCGGCCTCTTTCCGCACCATCGCAAGGGCCACGTACCGGGTGCGTGCAATTTACCGGCCGAGAATAATCTCGATCCGAAAACGCTGCAGATCCGGTCAATGAAAGCGCTGCAAAGCCTCTGGCGGGACGCCGCTATCGCACCGGACCAGGCTGTCATCACCTATTGCGGCAGCGGCGTGTTCGCATCATTTGCCCTCTTCATCCTCGTGCTTATGGGACATGAACGAGTGGCATTGTATGACGCTTCATGGATGGAATGGGGCGCCAACAACGAACTACCGGTCGAGACCGGCGACCCGCAAAAAGACTAAATCGTAATTCAAGGAGATAGCAATGGCGCGTGTAAAACTGATTGACCCGGACAAAGCGGAAGGTCGTACACAGGAAGTGTTCGAGCGCGTAAAGGGTTACTATCAGATGGTTCCGGGTTTGCAGAAGGGCCTGGCACATCTTCCGGAGACTACTGATGCTCTTTGGACTTTGAGCCTGACCACAGCGGGAGAAGGTTCTATCCGCGAGGAACTAAAGCGGGTGTTTTTTGCCGTCACTGCCCATGAAGTGGAATGCGAATATTGCACGGCGGCCCACATGCTGGCCCTGTTGGGCAAGCAATGGTCGCAGGAAGAATGCGTTGCCGTTATTGCTGGAAAACCGTCGCCACGGTTAACAGACAAGGAAAACGCTGCGGTCGATTTTGCTCGCCACGTCGCGCGAAGCCCGGCGAGTGTGACCGATGCAATGACCGATGACATGCGTGCCGCCGGTTGGACGGATGCGGAAATCGTCGAGGTCGTCGCCGCTGTGGCCCTCATGCGTTACACCAGCACGGTTGCGAGTGCTCTTGATGTACCGCTGGAACCGGCAATGGAAGGTGTTGGCGTAAGCTGCGGCGTGCCCCTCGACAAAATCGGATAAAAAAAGGGGCCGGATACATTTTCAGCCTTGGTTTCTTTCGGGTCTGCCTCGCCTGCCACTTCCCAACCTGACTGGTAGAGCCCGTTCGATTTCCAACTTGAATTTTTTACTTCCCGTGATTAGTCCTGTGCCAATTCCATATCGGATGCTGTGGATCTGGTGCGGTTCAAGCCTCTCGCCAGATGAGCCCATGTAGGTACGCTTTCGATCCTCGTCATTTCCGCCCAACGGCAACTAAGGACCGCGACCCAGGTATCGTCCGGGGCGGGCAGTGGTTACGGAGTCGCGATCATAGACCTGCTCACCGGCAACCCAGACGGAAACGATTCCCTCCGCCAGCGCGAACGGCTCTGTCGGAGTGGCGCGATCCAGAATAGTGTCAGGATCAAACAAAACGAAGTCCGCCGCCAGACCTTCGCGCAAGTAACCCCTGTCAGTTAATCCCATGTTGTCCGCTGCCTGGCCGGTCATTTTCCGCACCGCCGATTCAAGGCCCATCGACCCTTGAGATCGAACATAGCGTGCCAGAATTCTCGGGAACGACCCTCTGCCTCGCGGGTGAAGATCCATCAAGCCACCATCGGTGCAAACATTCGTATACTCCCACGATAGAAGTGTCCTGATGTCATCCTCAATCATGCTGGTGCCGATGATGGCGTCGGCGCTACGCCCGGTTTCCTCACGCATCTCCATGGATTCCCCCGCGAGCTGCATAAACGCTGTAACGGGATCGATTTCACGAAGCGCCGCAATCTCAGTCATGGTCTTACCAACGTATTCTGGTTGTGGTTCAAACCGGGTCATCCATAAGCCATCGGGTGGCGCCAGTTGATCGAGCGCAAATGACACGGCCTCACGATCTGTCGGGTCGCGTTCCGGCAGGAGTACCATCATGTTGGATTGCCAGTACTCGTACGGATAAATATCCGCGGTGATGTCGATGCCTTCTTTACGTGCGGCACTGAGTTTCGCCACTAATTCGGGTGCGCGATGCCACAGACTCTTCATCGCCAGTTTGATGTGAGATATCTGTACGGGCATACCAGTGACCCGGCCAATTTCTATGATCTCGTCCACTGCATCGTCGAGCCATCTATCTTCGCTGCGGATGTGGCTGATGTAGCGGCCGCCCGCGTCCGCGGTGATTTGTGCAAGGGCTAATACTTCATCTGTGTTCGAATAAATACCCGGGTCGTACTCCAGGCCGGTGGATAGCCCCATGGCTCCGCTCGCCATTTCCTGTCTTAGCATTTCGCCCATGGCTTCCATTTCTTCACTGGTCGCCACACGCCTGTAATCTTCCCCAAGAACCTGTTCCCTGATGGTGTTGTGGCCAATGTAGGTGCCGATATTGACTGTCGTTCCGATGTCTTCGAGTTGCCGAACGAAAACGGCGAGCGGGTAGCGCGAGTCACCATCCTGACCGACGATCACCGTAGTGATTCCCTGGCTAACTACTGCCAGCGCATCGGGATGCTCGAAAATAAGGCTGTCAGCGTGGCTGTGCGTATCGATGAAGCCGGGTGCCAGGACCAGGCCCGCACCGTCGAAAATATTCTCAGCGCCGATTGCCGCAAGATCGCCTACCGCCAGAATTCGATCGCCACGGATACGAACGCCGCC
>CAYUOY010000051.1:0-10691 GCA_964446495.1 uncultured Woeseiaceae bacterium
AGCTATTGTGAGCATCTAGGGCAGAAATGGTTGAAGGGTGCCGGCAGGGTCTCAACAACTACAGCATAGTTGCCGCTTCAAACTGACCCAGAGCCGTGTTGTCAAGAACGATGACTGGTAAACAACGTCATTCTCGGCGTTGCCGCTCCCAGGCTCGTCCCATCAAGCTCCAAGACCGGACGCAGAGAGAAATCATTCTGTATGTCGGCTAAAACTTGTTAAGGTCGGCAAATAATGGGTGTCCTGAAACCTACTTCCGCATCAACGAATACCTGGCCCGGCGTGCGAATCGAGAAGACCAATGCAAAGGGCGTTTCTGGGAAGGTCGCTTCAAGACACAGGCATTGCTGGATGAGACGGCACTGATCCGGTGTATGGCCTACGTTGATCTGAATCCAATCAGAGCGAAAGTGGCTAGAACACCCGAACTATCAGCGTACACGTCCATTCGAGCCCGCATTGCCGGCACCAGCGAACACCTGCTGCCCTTTATCGCCCACGACAGCACGCCGGCCCCCACGGTACCGATGCGCTATGAAGACTATTTGCAATTGCTCGATCATACCGGGCGAGCCCTGAGGCACGGAAAGGGAGGGGTGATTGCTCCGAACCTGGTACCGATACTGGCAAGGTTGGGTGTGGAGCCGACGGACTGGCTGCAGGAGATGCGATACTACGGCCGCTGGTACTACCGAGCAGTAGGGCCCTTGCAGTTGCTACAAAGCTATTGTGAGCATCTTGGCCAGAAATGGTTGAAGGGTACCAGCAGACTCTCAACAACTACGGCATAGTTGCCGCTTCAAGCCAAGGGTCTGTTCATCAACGACGACTGATCGACAACATCGTTCTTGACGTTGCCGCTCCCAGGCTCGTCCCATCAAACTCCAAGACCGGACGCAGAGAGAAAACATTCTGTATGTCGGCTAAAACTCGTTAAGGCCGGCAAATAATGGGTGTCCCAAAATTTTTCCCAAAATTTTCCGCTATGGGTGTCCTGAAACCTATATGGAAGAATTCACTCTGTATTCCGGGCCAAAACTTGTTTAGGCTGGCAAATAATGGGTGTCCTGAAACCTCTGATACTCTGTATTCCGGGCCAAAACTTGTTTAGGCTGGCAAATAATGGGTGTCCTGAAACCTACTCTCTTCAAAGTTGTTCGACCCCTTTCAAAGTTATGCAGGAGACGGTCGTTAAATTATTTTCACGATTTCTGATCGCCCTGTACTTCTGCACTGTCTCGCTTGCGGCTTTGCCAGGTTGTGCGCCGAATACGCCGCTGGTGCTAGGGCCGTACCAGCCCAAACAAGTTCCGAGCGGCTGGGTTGCTGATTTCTCCTACACAGAATCCCTGAGCTCGTATTTGAAAACGCAGGCGTCGGTCGCGAAATCGCGATCAAAAAAGCCGCTTATCTATGTGTTCGATGACCGATACGGCCCCTGTATGCTATTTCGGCGTCGCGCCGACTATAAGGGGATTCAGGTACTTTTTGATGACAAACACGTCATTATGCTTAACCACAACTATATTCACTGGTTGGTCAGGTCGTACGATGAGATTGAGAGCAGTGGCTTGGATCAGATTGGGATTCTGGTGCGGATAGATGATAGTGGATTCCCGCTCCGCCCGATCATTAGTCACTTCGTTGAACATAGCAACGGCCGTGCGGATCAGCTTCACTATCTCAAACACACGTTTGAGAGAATTTATAGCAACGACTAAATTGTTACAAACCAGTACGCGAGGTAATTTTGAGATTACCTGTCAGCTGAAAAACATCCGTAAGCAGCCCCCAAGAAGCAGATTGCATTGAATTGAACTACTCAAAAAGTTCGATCTCCTGGTTCTTTTACCAAATTTTCTACAATGCTCAAGCAAACTCCGGCCCGAGTTTTCTTGTACGGGCCGAAATTTTGTCGGTCTCTGTGTCCCACATGTCCCGGGCGTCATACCGCTAGTCATTATTCACCGCTGGTTGCGGTTGATCATGAGTTACGTCACAGAACCACTTAATACGCAGACTTGGTCCGGACTCTGGCCGGCAAGAGTCCGGAAATTCAGAAGAAAAGGAAGACAAATTTCGGGTGGTACTCCATTTCACCCTCTCGAATTCAAACGAAAAAAATACAATACCCATGCCATGGAAATAGGAACCTGGTTCGCCTATGTACTGTACAATTGCCAACCCGCCAACGTCTCGGAACGACTAAAAAAATGTTGACCGTAAGCAAAGAAGAACTCCCCGGCTACATCGATAAAACACTGGAGCCATCCGCCTGGCTAACCATCAACCAGGAAATGATCAATACCTTCGCCGATGCGACCCGCGATCATCAGTTCATTCATGTGGATGAGGCGAAAGCAGCGCAGACACCCTTCGGTTCAACGATAGCGCACGGTTACCTGACGTTGTCATTGATTTCCTCATTCCTTGAAGAGTGCGGAGTGATACCGGAAGGAACGGTGATGGCGATCAACTACGGCTCCGACAAGGTTCGTTTTTTACAACCAGTGAAGGTGAACAACGAGGTGCGGGCACACGCGGTGTTGATGAGCGTGGTAGAAAAAGCGCCAGGACAGGTTCTGCTGAAAACCAAAATCACCGTGGAAGTGAAGGGCGAGGACACGCCGGCGCTGGTCGCCGAGATCCTCGGTCTCTTTTTCATCCAGTAATTCAATTCATTGATAGAGGAGCCATAGGGTGGCGATCAGTTTCGAAGATCAGGTAGTGATAGTGACGGGCGCAGGCAACGGTTTGGGAAAATCGCATGCGCTGGAATTCGCGCGTCGTGGAGCGCGCGTGGTTGTCAATGATCTGGGTGGATCCCGGGATGGGTCAGGAGGATCCAGCGAAGCGGCAGAGGCAGTGGTTGCTGATATTGAAGAGGCCGGCGGCGAAGCAATAGCGAATGGCGCCAATGTGGCTGACTACGCGCAGGTTGAGAAGATGGTCGGGGAAGCGATCGATCGTTGGGGGCGCGTTGATGTTCTGGTGAACAATGCGGGCATCCTGCGGGACAAGACATTCGCGAAGATGGACCTAGACGACTTCAAGCTGGTGCTTGACGTGCATTTGATCGGCTCCGTGAATTGCACCAAGGCGGTATGGGAGACGATGCGAGAGCAGCAATACGGCCGCATTGTCATGACCTCGTCATCGAGCGGCATCTACGGCAATTTCGGGCAGTCCAATTACGGTGCAGCGAAAATGGGGCTGATTGGCTTCATGAACACGCTGGCGATAGAAGGGCAAAAATACGGCATCAATGTGAATGCGCTGGCGCCGATTGCGGCGACGCGTATGACCGAAGACCTGATGCCGCCGAATGTCCTGACACTGTTGCAGCCGGAGGCCGTGACACCGGCGGTGGTATTCATGGCCAGTAAGGAAGCGCCTACAAAACAAATCATTGCGGCGGGCGCAGGTGTATTCGCCAGAGTCGTGGTGCAGGAGACCGACGGTGTTTTTCTGGCTGAAGCGGACCGGGATGCAGAGCATGTGTCGGCCGCATGGGAGCAGATCGCTAGTACGGACGTGCAGTCCGAGTTATCGGCGGGTGGCGATCAAACCATGAAGTTCCTCCAAAAAGCGGCGGCTGAACTCGGCATCAAGCTCGGGTGATGAAGAACGGGAGCGATCAATGAAAGATGCAGTCATCGTGTCGACGGCGAGAACGCCCATCGGCAAGGCCTACCGCGGCGCATTCAATAATACGTCGGCACCAACCCTGGCGGCGCATGCGATCGAACAGGCGGTTGCTCGAGCGGGCATTGACCCCGGGCAGGTGGAAGATGTGGTTATGGGTTGTGCCATGCAGCAGGGCTCGAGCGGTCAAAATGTTGCCAGGCAAGCGTTGCTGGCGGCCGGCTTGCCAGTGACGGTGGCGGGAATGACTGTGGACCGGCAGTGCTCGTCGGGCATGATGGCGATTGCCATCGCTGCGAAACAGGTGCTCAACGACAACATGTCTGTCGTGGTCGGTGGCGGCGTCGAGTCCGTCAGCCTGGTGCAGAACGATCATTACAACAGTTATCGCGCCACCGACCCCAACGTTATAAAGGCAGCGCCGGATGTTTACATGAGCATGCTGGAAACAGCCGAGGTTGTTGCCAAACGCTACAACATTTCACGGGAGCAGCAGGATGAATATGCGTTGCGCAGCCAGCAACGCACGGCGGCGGCCCAGGAAGCCGGTGCGTTTGACGACGAGGTGGTTGCGATGTCGGCCAGCAAGGGCGTCATGGACAAAGAGTCGGGTGATATCAGCTTCCACGACGTCACCCTTGAAAAGGACGAAGGAAACCGTCCCGGCACCAACATTGAAGGTCTGGCTGGCCTGAAACCGGTATTCGATGGCGGCGTAATTTCAGCAGGCAACGCAAGCCAGTTGTCCGATGGAGCGTCTGCAACGGTGGTGATGGATTCACGCCTGGCGGAGAAAAAAAATCTCGAACCATTGGGAATATATCGAGGCATTGCGGTGGCAGGTACAGAGCCCGACGAGATGGGCATCGGACCCGTGTTTGCGGTGCCAAAGCTACTTGAACGAAGTGGCCTTGGGATTGACGATATCGGTCTGTGGGAACTCAATGAAGCGTTTGCCGTGCAGGTAATCTACTGCCGTGACAATCTCGGTATACCGGACGAATTGCTCAATGTGAGTGGCGGTGCGATTTCAATTGGCCACCCGTACGGGATGTCCGGAGCGCGGATGGTTGGGCATGCCTTGATCGAGGGTAAAAGACGTGGCGCCAAATACGTCGTCTGTACTATGTGCATTGGTGGCGGCATGGGCGCTGCCGGCTTGTTTGAGGTGGTCTGACCGTCTTGCTAAGAGTTCGCCAAAAGATCGGGAAATACAAGATCGTCAAGCGTATCGCTTCCGGTCCACAGGCGGATGTATACCAGGCCTACGATACGATCCATAACCAGCACGTCGCGCTGAAGTTGCCCAAGATAGAGGGGCATGTCGAGCTTGATGATGTCCTGCACGAAGTTCGTGTGGCGGCGAAATTGCACCATCCGAACATCCTCTCGGTGCAGAACGCGAGCTACATCGATGATCATTTCGTTATCGCGATGGAGCTTGGCGGTGAGTCATTGGGACACCGGCTGGAACGGCGAATTTCACTGGCACGTGCGACGGCATATGCGGAACAAGCGCTGGCAGGGTTGGCACATGCGCATGAGCACAAGATCATTCATTGCGATATAAAGCCGGAAAATTTTATCCTGTTTCCAGGCAACCAATTGAAACTGGCCGATTTTGGTTTTGCCAAAAAAGTGCTGCGAACGGTGAAAGCGTCCGGTTCCGGTACGATAGACTATATCGCTCCTGAGCAGGCGATGGGGCGGCCAAAATTTCAGTCAGACGTGTTTTCAGTTGGCCTTGTGCTTTACCGCATGTTCTCCGGCAAGTTACCCGAGTGGCCCTTTGAATGGCCAATGGCGGGACATGAGCCGTTGACGGCTCGCGTTCGTCCTGAATTCGTGGATTTCCTGCAACGGGCCATTCAGCTGGACCCGGCCAAACGCTATACGAATGCCATTCAAATGTATGCCGCATTCGAGACGCTGCAATCAAGAGCCCGCCGGCAACGTCTGAGTGGTGCGAAGAAAAAGAATAAGGTCGCCACCTCCTGGCGGCAGATTCAATGGCGGGAATTCCAGCGGCAATACAAAAAGGAACTGGATACCCGGCACCAATGCCGGCGTTGTGAAGGCCCGGTCGCCGAAAGCATGCAGGCCTGCCCGTGGTGCGGATTCGACAATCCGTCGCGCGGATCGGAAACCAGCATGCCGGCCGATTGTCCACGCTGCGAGCGTGGCGTGAAACTGGATTGGAATTATTGTGCCTGGTGTTACGGACCCGGGTTCGTGTCCGAGACTAATCGGTTTTACGCGGACAAACGCTACCTCGCGAAATGTGCCAACCGCCGCTGTCGCAAACCTATGATGGCACATATGCGCTACTGCCCATGGTGCCGGACCAAAGTGCGGAAACCCTGGAAACTCCCAAGCAGCAAAAAGTCCTGTCGTGCCTGCAAGGGCGGCATCGCCAGCGAGTTCTGGAATTTCTGTGCCTGGTGCCGGGAACCGATTCGCCGCAGAAACTCCTGACCCGGACGATTGATGACGATGTTGAATCATGCGACAAAAACTCTTGATGGCCGAACGGAGCCGGACAGGATCAGCATGAACATCGCCGGTGGCGCGCTCGTCGCCTACACGGCCCGGGCACCGGATAAAGAAAGTGACAATGAAGATACGGCGGCCGCTATTCCCTACGGTCCGGACGCGGCGGTGCTGGTGATTGCTGATGGAGCAGGTGGCATGCCGGGTGGACGCAGGGCGTCGGCAACTGCGGTGAAAATGCTGGAGTCATCACTACAACAATCCATGGAAGCAACCATGTTGTTGCGGACGGCTATTCTGGATGGCATCGAAGCGGCGAACCAGGCTGTACTTGATATTGCCAATGGTTCGGCGACGACACTAACGGTCGTAACAATAGAGGGCCGCACGGCACGTATGTACCAGGTGGGTGATTCCGAGGCGATGATCGTTGGCCAGCGTGGCTTGATCCGGGCGCAAACCATGGCGCATTCACCCACCGGATTCGCCGTTGAGGCGGGCTTTCTCGATCAGCGAGATGCATTGCATCATGCAGACCGTCACCTGGTCTCAAATTTCATTGGTACCAGCGATATGCGAATTGATGTTGGCACAGCAGTGAAGCTCAAGGCGCGCGATACGATCTTGCTGGCCAGTGACGGGCTGACCGACAATGTTCACCTCGACGAAATTATCGAGTTCATGCGGAAAGGGCCATTAGATGAAGCGATCGATGTAATTATTCATTGCGCATTGCGCCGTATGACGGTTGAATCGAAAACAATGCCGAGCAAGCCAGACGACCTGTCGTTGATACTGTTTCGAAAGCCAATGAGAGCCAGGCAGGTCGTGTAGGGGATGATCAGGTGCGATCGGCAACTCGTTGGGAGTCGCCTGCTAGGAATTTTCTGGCGCTAGCGGTAGCCTGATCTCAATGAGCAGCCCGCCATTGGCACTTTGCCGCGCCTGTATCGACCCTGCATTCACCTGGATTGCACGCCGTGCGATCGCGAGCCCGAGCCCGCTGCCGTTTTTGCCGGAATCGGCAACGGTGGTGGATGCCCGGTAGAAGGGGTCGAATATGCGTTCGAGTTCATCAGCCGGAACTCCGCAGCCGTTGTCTTCAATCGTAATGATTGCGTGGCGCTCGTGCTGATTCAGCGTGACCGACACCTCGTCGCCACGAACGCTGTGATGCACGGCATTACGCAATACATTTTCAATGGCGCTGCCAAGAGCGACGGCGAATCCCTGGAAATGAATCTCAACTCCAGGAGTGAATTTGACCGAGATATCTTCCAGTCCGTCCGAGCGGCATTCGAAACGAACGTTATCCACAATGTCCTGCACCAGTTCGGCCAGCTTGATGATTGCGGGTGCTTCAGTGCTTCGCGCTTCGAGGCGTGAATAATTCAGAATCTGCCCGATCAGGCTGTCAAGTCGTTCCGCCTCGGCCTCGATGCGATTGAATTCCGATGAATCGCCGGTTTGGCGTCGTGCGAGTTCCAGCGCAACGCGCATTCTCGCCAACGGCGATCGCAGTTCGTGTGAGATGTTTCTGGACAATTCGACCTGGCGTTCGGAGGCGCGTTGCAGTTTGTCGGCCATAGAATCGAAATCCTGTGCCAGCAGTCCGATTTCATCGTGGCGTTTGCCCATGGATTCCGCGACGCGGGTATCAAGATGGCCCTCGGCAATGGCAACGGTAGCCGCTCTGAATTTATGCACCGGCCGAGTGATCGCCCGAGCCAGCGCATACGAAACAGCGGCGCTCACAATCAAGGCGAGCACCAGCAGGAGCGGCCTGGTTCGTGCATCGATCCATTCGCCGTAAACACTACGCTTTGGTAAGACGAGCAGGGTATAGACTTCCCCGTTCGGGCCGACCAGCTGCGTCAACGGGCGCGCCGGTCGAAGGTTGGGGGGTTCTCGGCTGTGGCCTCGGCGCGCGCTGCGGTGCTGGCTGAATCGTCGCAGTACGCGAGCGATACGCGAAGGAATATCCCGTCCGAGGATATCCACATTTTCCTGATCAACGACGAAAACGATGACCGGATATTTGGAGGGCAGGCCGGTTAGCCATGATTCCAGACCGGCGCGACCGTTACTTTCCAGGGCAGTGCTGGCCTCAAGAACAGTGTCGCTGATTTCGAAACTCTCGATGGCCTGACGCGTTCGCTCGGAATAGTAATAGCCACCCAGCGCCGCAATGCCAATAGTGATCGCAATGATTAGCCAGAACGACAAAAATATTCGTGCCAGGAGACTTTGCATCGTAACTACACCTATTCGCCCGGCAGCAACAAATAACCAACGCCGCGCTGATTTTGTATCGTCTCGTTCGTTGTTCCAGCCTGTTCGAGCTTGCCGCGCAGATTGCTGATATGCGTATCGATGCTGCGGTCAAATGGCAGCAAGCGGCGCCCCAGTGCTCGTTCGTTCAGCTGTTCTTTGCTGACAACCTCGCCCGGAGTTTCCAGCAGACAACGCAGTATCTCGAATTCGGTGCCGGTAAGCCGTAACGCGACATCACCGACGGTTACACGACGCGTCCGCAGGTCAAGCTTGATTGCACCAAGCTCACGCCGGTCAGGCTGCTGATTGTTCTGGCTTGCTCGTCTGAGGATCGCCTTGATTCGCGCCACCAGTTCGCGAGGGTTAAACGGTTTCGCCAGGTAGTCGTCCGCTCCGAATTCGAGTCCGATGATGCGATCGATATCATCGCCTCTTGCGGTTAACATGATGACCGGAATGTCATTACTCTGGCGCAAGCGCTTCAGGACATCCAGACCACTCATTCCCGGCAACATGATATCGAGGATCAGCAAATCAAACTGACTTTCACCGAGAGTCTTCAGGCCGTCCTCACCCGTCAGACACGCCGTAACGTTTAAATGATCGGGTGACAGGAAGTCCTTCAACATTGCGCTGAGATCTTCGTCATCATCGACAATTAATATGCTGGCCGTCGAGTGTGCTTGATTTATGGTCACGCTGATATCGTGGGTCATTGTGCGGCCGTGTTCAACAACAATACCGGGCCATTTAACAAATCTTCACAATACTCGGGAAAAGCCTGACCTTTGCGCACACACCAATCGCTAAACTTGGTTCCACGTTAGCAGTTCCGGACATCCTGCACAGGTCGTCCGCGCAGTGTTGAATCACGCAGAAAATGGAGAAATATCATGAAAGTAATTATTACCGCCGTTGTCATGGCCCTGGCACTGATGAGCGGAACAACACCGGGATTTGCCGGGCAGGATGAGACGCACAAGGGCGATCGTGACGGTATGCATCGCAGTATGCGCGGCGATGGCCCGCGGGACCCCGCAAGAATGGTCGAAAGGATGTCTCGTCACCTTGATCTCGATGAATTGCAGCAGGAGAAGCTGAACAATATCCTGCTGACCAGAAAGCCGGAGCAAGAGGCATTGCGAGATCGCGACCGAGCCAATCGCGAAGCCTTGTCGGCACTGGATGAGAATGATCCGCAATACTCCACCAACCTGAGTGATCTGGCGGCGGAGAAAGGGCAGATTGTTGCGGAACGTACGGTGCTGATGGGCAAGACTCGCTCGGATATCAATACGATCCTCACGGAGGAGCAACGTACAAAACTGGGCGACTGGAGCAAACACCGCCGCCATCAAAAGGGGCGCAGGGCACCTGCCGGCGATAGTGAGGTTGAGTCCAGGTAGTCACCACCGACGTTCGGGAGCCGGCAAGAGGAGCACCCGCTGAGTTCGGAGAGCCTTAACTCACTCAGCGGGTGCTCCTCTTGCCGGCTCCCGAACGCCTCCCCTACGTTGAAGAGCTTCACGCCTGCCGCTCGAGCAAGGTGGCTGCTCCCGGTCACCAGCAGTTTCTCGCCAAACCAGTACTTCCATTTCACAAAATCCAGTCATTCATTTATTTCCTACTCGGATTCGATAAATAATAATATTAATAAAAACAAACAGATATCGAGCTAACCTTGGCTAGCTGCTCGCCGAAAGTGTGGCTCTGAGCGGTATGCTTTATTGCTGTTGCGGCCTTGCGCTGCGCGTATTAAGGTCATAGGTGCTTGCCGGGTTAAGAAAGTGTTGTGCAGAGGGCCATACGAATGGAACTAACTGCATGTTGTTGCTATCAAAACTCAGGATACCCGGTAGTATTTGCGCAGCATCCAAGCAGTGTTTGGCGAATTTAGCCGGGCAGTTGAAACAGTAATTCAGGGCGGTACCTCGTATGCACACTTCAGGTCGGATAAATTTTCGTATTTTCAAACTCCCCATTGTCCTGACGACCGCAGCAGCGTTGGTGGCATTGACGGGTTGCGCGGTTCAATACAAGGGTATCCCATCGGGTAGTAGTTCCGGCGGTGGTGTGTCGATACCTTCCATTCCGAGCGGTGGTTCGTCCGGCGGTCAGTCGGGTGGACAATCCGGTAGTCAATCCGGTAGTCAATCGGGTGGATCTTCGGGTGGATCTTCGGGTGGATCTTCGGGTGGATCTTCGGGCGGATCGTCAGGCGGCTCATCAGGCGGCTCATCAGGAGGCTCATCAGGAGGATCGTCTGGCGGTTCCTCAGGCGG
>CAYUOY010000051.1:10791-23658 GCA_964446495.1 uncultured Woeseiaceae bacterium
GGCGGTTCCTCAGGCGGCTCATCTGGAGGTTCTTCGGGCGGATCGGCAGGCGGCTCTGCTGGCGGATCCTCAGGCGGGATGCCAGGTGGCTCGTCAGGTGGCGCATCAGGCGGTTCTTCGGGTGGTTCCTCCGGTGGCAGTGCCGGTGATGGCATGGGCAGTGGCGGCGATATTCTTGGAACCAGCGGTTTGCCTGGAATGCCGGGTCTTCCCGGGATGCCGGGTGGTGGTGGGTCGGGCGACAAAGCCGGCGGTGCTGACGGCTCCGCAGGTGGTACCGGCGGCGGCAGCGGTGGTGCTGAGTGTAATGATCAGTTTCCAGGAGCGAACGGCGGTATTGGCGGCGATTCATCATCCGCGTGTGACGGTACAGGCGGGGCGGGTGGTGCAGGCGGTATAGGCCAGTATCCCGGCGAATCAGATGCCGAGCGCAGAGCAAGACTCGAAGGCACGCTGGATGAGTCTGTCGGTGGATTCGATGAGGTCCTGGCGGAAGAACAACGGGAAATATCGACGGTGGGACGAGACACCGAGGGATTCGGTACTGGCGGTGGTGGTGCTGGCGGCGGTGTTGGTCTTGGCACGCAAGGTTCCGGCAGCATGAAGGGTACGGGTGAGGGGGCAAATACATCATCACGCTCGCCAACAAACTCCGAGGCGAGCGTCGCGGGTCTGAGCGAGGAACAAATCAAGTCACGGACGCCGGCCGACATTCCGGAGCTGGTCAGCGAAGACATCGTAGGGGCACAATTGAAAGAGGCAGCGCAGGCCGAGACAGATCCCGAGTTGCGTGAACGGCTTTGGGAAGAGTATCGCGCCTACCATGACCTTTAAAATAGCCACAATTGACGAGAAACCACTAACGGAACATGAATCCTTATGAAAAAAACGGTAATCCTGCTGGCACTGGTCGCGACGGTTAGCTCCGCCTGCACTGTGTCTGAGGTCATCACGGCGGAGAAAACCGAATTGGATGTTGCGAGCCTGAACATCTCTGAAAAATTGTTACTCGATATCGGCGTGGTCCAGTTTGAAACGGGAATACCCAAGAAAAACGAACCCGAAAAGACCGGGGTCTATCCTGAGTTGCGCGAGGCGGAGTCGCGTTTTTTGCCTTATCACATAAAGACCACTTTGCAGAGCACGGGATACTGGGGTGCAGTTCGGGTAGTTCCGAGTCGCAGCGTATTTTCAGACGTGATTCTGAGTGGTTTGATAAAGCGTTCGGATGGCGAGCACTTTTCGCTGCAGGTTAAGGCTGAAGATGCTACGGGTCGGGAGTGGTTCGAAAGAACCTACGAGACCCAAACAGGCATCCGTTCCTATGCGGGAAACAGGGACCGGACGCAGGATCCGTATCAAAAAGCATTCAACGATCTCGCAAATGATCTGCGCGAGTATGCGGCCGCGTTGACACCGAAAGAAATCGCGACCATCCGACAGACCTCTGAGCTTATGTTTTTCGCGGACATGGCGCCGACCGCTTTTGGTGAACATCTGAGCACCGACGAAAATGGCATGGTAACGCTGCAACGCCTGCCTGCAGAGAACGATCCGATGGTGGGCCGCCTGCGACAGATTCGTGAACGCGACCGCCTGGTCGTAGATACACTCAATGAACACTATGCCAATTTTTACTACGGCATAGCGCTGCCCTACGAGGGTTGGCGAAAAAAGGCTCGTGAGAATGCCATTACCATTCGGCAAACAAAGCGATCGGCAACACTGCGTGCATTGCTGGGTGTCGCGGTCACCGTAGGGTCGATGAACGTAGATACGGGCGGTTCCCACGGTTACACCAAACGGGTCGCGCAAACGGTTGGTATTGATCGTGGAATCAAGACCATTATCAGCGCGTGGCAACTGCGCAAGACCGTCAATATTTATCGGGCGGAGATCGGCGAGCTTTCTGAATCCTTTATCGCTGAGGCGGCTCCATTAACGGTTCGGGTCGAAGGGGAAACCAGGCGGCTGACCGGGACGGCAGAGGCGCAGTATGAGAGCTGGCGCAAATTGATCAAAGACATCTACCAGATTGAAACCGGTTTTTCCGAAACGGTTGACGTCGGCGTACCGGCGCGCTCGCCTCAGCCTGCGGGCTAAGCTGTCCGATTCATGCGGGATCTGCAACAAGCTACGCGCCTGGCTAAGCGATATGTCTTGTTGCGTCGACTCGGTCAGGGCGGCATGGCCGAGATCTGGCTGGCTGATGACGAGACTGCAGAAACACGTGTAGCTCTTAAGGTCCTCAAAGCCGAGCTGGCGGTCAAGCAAGCCCATCGTGATCATTTTCACCGTGAATGGGCCATTGCCAGCCGGCTGATGCATGCGCACATCGGCCGGGTGTTCGAATATCACGACGAGCCGGATGGCCCGTTTTATGCCATGCAGTACATCGCGGGCCCCGACATTGGTGTTCTCGCCAACGAGGATCCAGACGTCGCGCTGCCCCCCTTTGGCCTGCTGGCCGATGCTTTGCGATATGCCCACGGCAAAGCGCTGGTGCATCGGGATGTTAAGGCGGGCAATGTCTTGCTCGACGAGCTTGGCGTACCGCATCTTATCGATTTCGGTGTTGCGGCCGCCGCGAATGATGCATCAGTTTCAGGTGGCGGTTCCGACATTGCCGTGAGTCCTGAGCAAGCGGCTGGCGAATCACCGCAGTCGAGCGACGATATTTTCGCGCTTGGCATTTTGCTGTACGAAATTCTGACAGGAGGCCCGCCAGACCCGGATGCGGTCGATATGCCGATGCGGCGGCCGAATGGGCAGGACATCGATCATTCTGTACAGCAACTTGTCAGGGACATGCTGGCGGCGGACAAGAATGCGCGTCCTTCGGCTGAGTCGGTCGCCGAGCGACTTAAGATAGCCGGGTTTCCGCCGGGCAAGGCGCGCATCAACATTGCGTCGACGGGGAATCGGGATTCGGTGGTGGTCGCAGAGCACGCCATCGAGTCGATTCGTCCTGCACGACCTGTCGGGAGAAATTCACAGACACCACTGGCGCCCGCCATAGAGAGCAAAGGGCTTCGACCGAAGGTTGTTTTCGCCTCGCTGGGCGGTTTGTTGCTGCTGGCTGTCGGCGTGATTTTTGTGTTGCCCAATTCCGTCGAAGATGAAGACCGCCGACAACCGCTTGCGATCGAGGAAAGCGAGATCGATGTTGAAACGCCGGGCGCTGGACAAGTCGTTGACGATCAGGTTGTCAGTGTGGAAGAAGTGATGCGCATCAAGATGGCTACCGATGAGGCGCTGGGTGATTTCCTGTCACAACTGGAGCGGCTAAAATACCGCGGCATTGAACGCTGGGGTGGGCAACCGTATCTTGACGTTCTCGATGTTTACGCCGAAGGCGACAAGGCTTACCTGAGTAAGAATTTTGCTACAGCGGGAGATCGCTACCGCGAAGCCACCCGTCTGTTCGATCCGTTCTACGATCAGATTGAGCCGGAATTTGAGAAAAGCCTGCAAGCGGCAGAAGACGCTTTCGAACAACTCGATTTCATCGAAGCCATTCGCTGGTACGATTTGGCCGTTACCATCACGCCGGGACATCCTGCCGCGGAAAAGGGATTGAAGAGAGCGATCAGTCTTGAAGCCGTGCTGCGACTAATGGACCAGGGCTCGCTATACGAAGATGAACTCGAGCTGGAGGCGGCTCGCCTGGCGTATGAGAAGGCACTGGGGCTTGATCCAGAATGGACTCCGGCTACGACTGCGCTGGCTCGGGTACGTCAGACCATCGAGCAAATGTCTTTTGATGCGCGTATGTCGGAAGGCCTGGAAGCGCTGGCAACGAATGATTTCGATACAGCAAAAGCGGCATTCAATGCCGCCAAGGCCATGCATCCCGAATCACGTGATCCGGTCGATGGGTTGTTGCAGGTAGACCAGGAAATTCGTCTCTATAAAATCAGAACGATGGAAGCAAAGGTACAAACACAAGAGGCCAATGAAGAATGGGAAATGGCGGTAACTACCTACGAGGCGTTACTCGACGTTGACGGTGACCTGCAGTTTGCCAAGGAGGGTCTGGCACGAGTCAAGGCGCGGGCCGCGATGTACCAGCAGCTAAAAGGCTATATTGCAGACCCCGACGCGCTGAGCGATCCTGTGAATTTGCGACGTGCTACCACTCTGCTGTTGAGTGCGTCACGTATAGAGCCACAGGGTCCGCGTCTTCAGGATCAGAAAAAGGAACTGTCAATCCTGCTCAAGCGTGCGGCCACTCCGCTGACGGTGCGTTTTGTCTCTGACAATCTGACCGAGGTTTCTGTCTACAAAGTGGGTAAACTAGGGCGTTTTACGGCTAAGGACTTGGCTTTGCGTCCCGGAAAGTATGTTGCTATCGGTATCCGTTCAGGCTATCGCGATGTCCGCCTGGAGTTTCGTGTGTCGCCTGATATCGAATCAATACCGATCGTCGTGCAGTGTGAGGAAGCGATTTGAAAATCGACGCGGTAGTTATCCGGGATGCTGAAAGTGAACGCCGGTTAACGCTGAGTGAATTACCGATCCGTTTGGGAACCGGTAGTGATTGCGAAGTTCGATTGCCGGGGCCCGGCAGTCAGGCGGTGGCCTTGCTCGATGCGCTCGATGGCCAGCCGTTTCTGCAGCCTGTCGGCCGTGGTGGCGTGGCGTCCGTAAACGGTGAGCCGCTGACTGCATCGCGGCGTCTTCACGATGGAGACGAGCTGGCTTATTTCGGCACCAGGGTAATAGTCACGGCCGCTGCCGAGACATTGATTCTCGAGGTACGCCTCGAAGACAGCGCCTATATCACCAAGCCCCCGGAGCTACCCAGTGAGCGCCCGCTGGAGGAAGAGACTATCGCGCCGACGGCATTCCAGCGTGCCGCCAAAGTATCGGCCACGGATAAAAAGCCGCACGGATACCGATGGCAGGCAGCAGTGGCTGCGGCGATTGCTGTGCTTGCGATACTTTCTTTCCTCTTGTTTACGGCGAAATCCATTCGATTCGAGGTTCGACCCGTTGCGGCAGACACACTGAAAGTCAGCGGTGGCTGGTTCCGTTTATCACTTGCTGATCGCTTACTGTTGCGGGAGGGGAGTTATACCGTTCACGTCGCGGCGGACGGTTACTACGATATTGATCAGAGCTTCCGTGTTGACGAGACACCGAGTCGGACCATACTGGTCGAACTGCGCAAACTGCCGGGGTTTCTTACCATAGTCACCAGCCCCGCGACGGATGCACTGGTCACGGTCGACGATGCCACGGTGGGGCAAGCCCCCTTTGGTCCGATCGAGCTTGAACCTGGAACACACTCCATTACCGTTAACGCGGAGCGATACCTGCCATTTGCAGACAATCTGGTCGTACCAGGACTGGGTCACAGGCAGGTTGTGGAGGTACAGTTGGTGCCGAGGTGGGCCAATATCGATATCTCGTCCAATCCGTCCGGCGCCACTGTCCGGGAAGGGAAAACGGACCTGGGCACGACGCCGCTGCAAGTCGAGCTGAGTGAGGGATCGCATGACCTTACGATCGTTCATGACGGATTCAGCCCCTGGGACGGGGTGATCGAGGTTAGAGCCAATGAGGATCAGAGTTTGCCGCTCGTCGAGCTACTGCCGGCAAATGCACGTTTAACGGTAAATTCAATTCCCCGGGGCGCGAACGTTACCGTAAATGGGCGTTATCGTGGCCAGTCTCCGCTAAAACTCGATCTATCACCAGGAATTGACTATCGCATCGGATTGTCCAAAGCGGGCTACGGAGCCACCGAACGACAGGTTCGCCTGCGCGCGGCGGCGTCTGAGTCGATAACGGTCGACCTGTCAGCTCGTGTCGGAAAACTGACGGTGGCAGCATCGCCAGCGGATGCCCTGATCGTGATCGATGGGCGTGAACGCGGTAGTGGGACGCTGACCTTCAATCTGTCTTCGGCGCCGCATGTGCTTGAAGTGCGCAAGAGCGGCTACGAGTCGTTCAAACGCAGTGTCACACCCAGACCGGGATATCCACAATCCATACAAGTAACGTTGCTGAGTGACGAAGAGGCTCGCCTGCGCAGTGTTTCGTCGACGATGACCAACTCGACCGGACAAGTCTTGCGCCGCGTGGAACCGGGCACTTTTACCATGGGAGCATCACGGCGTGAGCAGGGACGGCGCGCGAATGAAGTGCTGTTCCTGGTTGAACTGACCAAGCCGTTTTTCATCGGCGCAAAAGAAGTTACCAACAGAGAGTTCCTGCGCTTTCAACGAAATCACGTTTCGGATGTCGGCGTTCATGCATCGCTGGCGGCGAATACGAATCCGGTAGTGAACGTAAGCTGGTCTGAGGCGGTCGAATATTGCAACTGGCTGAGCGCCGAAGAAGGATTGACGCCGGCTTATGAGAAGCGCTTCGAGAAATGGGAAACGGTGGTGCCAACGCCAAATGGTTATCGATTGCCGACAGAAGCAGAATGGGTTTGGGCGATTCGATATCAGGGTCGCCGGAATGCGCCCATGTTTCCGTGGGGTAAAAGTCTGCCGCCGCGAAGAGACAGTGGCAACTATGCGGGAAACTCGGCGCGCGACCTGGTGCCCTCCGTATTGCCGGGTTATGACGACGGTTTCGCCTCGACAGCACCGGTCGGATCGTTTGCAGCCAATGCGCTTGGCATCTATGACGGCAGCGGCAACGTTGCCGAATGGATCCAAGATTACTATACGGTGCCGAAACCTGGACAAACAGAGGCCGTAAAGGATCCAACGGGACCCAGTCGTGGCACTCAGCGCGTTATTCGTGGTTCTAGCTGGCGGCATGCCGGGATCACGGAACTCAGGAGCAGTTATCGCGATTTTGGGACCGCCGGGCGTGTCGATGTTGGTTTTCGCATTGCGCGTAACGCAAAATAGTGTCACTTTTTCGACAAATCACGGTCCAATCCGGTGTGGACGCCCTATGCGCTATTATATTTATCTGACCATCGCTTTTTCCGCCCTGTTCCTGGCAGCGCCGTTGATAGCGCAAGAGGAAACCGCGACAGCACCGAAAAACGTTGGCGATGAGGCAGATACTGCGCCTGAGTCGGTAGTGCCGGGGGCCGACGAAGAGTCCGAACAGCCTGACGAACCTGACGAGCCCATGGAGCCGGAAGAAGAGCCGATTGACCTCGACAACCCGGAGGATGCTGATCTTGATGAGCAGAGCTACGAAGCCGAGGACGATGATTTCGTGCCAACGCAGGAAATTCCTGCCGATACACCCATCCCTTTTCCAAGTAATATCTAGTTAGGAAACCTCTGATCAATTCTGAAGTCGCATCTTACGTTTCAAAACGCCCGGCTTCGGCGTTGCGAATCTTCGCAATGGCTAGCTGTTACGGGCGATCCGCGCCTTGAATCTGAACATTTTGAAACACGATCTGCTTCGCCCGGAATTAATCAGAGGTTCCCCAGGATTATTGCCATCTTAATAGCTAACTTTCCGAGACGTACGCGATGAAAAAAAAGAACATTCCCGTCGAATTCGTTTTCCAGCTATTCGCACTGATTATCGCTGTCATTGTCGTGCACGCGTTTTATGTGTCAGTGGTGAGGCCCAATGCCGCGGAGGTCATCGCCGCGCAGGCGATCGAGTCAGAGCAGAATCCGGGTTACGTAAAGGAACGATCTACCTGGGTGCTCATCAAGGACCTGGAGCAGGAAGCGTGTTTCGTACTCATGTTCTGGGCGCTGGCGATCATGGGCTTCAAAACGGTTTCGCTGCTCGAGGAACGAAAATTGCTTGATGTTGATCTCGTTTCTATCGCCGAGGGGATGCGAATATTGCCAGAGGATACGCGCGAGTTCGCTCGTCAGGTGCAGGCATTGTCCGAAAAACAGCGCCAGATGGTGTTGCCGCGGGCCTTGCTGACTGCCCTGCAACGGTTCAGCACCACCCGCAGCTTGCTGGATGTATCCAACAGCACTCACCTCATTTTCGAATCGGAAGCCGATCGGCTGGAATCCGAGTTATCGATGATTCGCTATATTTCCTGGGCAATTCCATCCATCGGGTTTATCGGCACGGTACGCGGTATCGGTGAAGCGCTGGGACAGGCTGACCTTGCCGTGCAGGGCGACATCAGCGGAGTGACGGCCAGTCTGGGACTGGCCTTCAACTCAACCTTTACGGCGTTGCTGATCAGCATTTTTCTGATGTTCCTGGTGCATCAATTGCAACTGCTGCAGGAACGACTGGTGTTCGATAGCGAGAATTACACCAACGACAAGTTGATCCGACACATGAAGTCCGATTAGTCGGATCATTAGCGAGTTGCCGCCGTGTCACTACTAGCCGCTCACCTGAATGACGCCGGGATTACGCTGCTCAACGAGCAGGGAATTATCTACCGGGAACCTGGCTTTGCGTTGTTGGAGGATGATCAGCTAACGACCGGTAACGCCGCGTTTTTCAGGGCGCGCATCAATCCACGCGGCATTCAACACCAATTTTGGTCCGAGCTGGAGTCTACGCCATTTGTCGATCGACGCTTCAGTCATCTGAGTGCGGCAGACCTGGTGAGCCGGCAACTTGAGCAGATGTGTGGTGCTGTAGATGCGGCGGACCGAAAGCTGGTAGTGGCGGTGCCAGCCTACATGGAGACCAGCAATCTGGGGTTGTTTCTGGGCATTGCGGGCGAACTGGACATCGCCCTCGTGACGCTTGTCGACGCGGCCGTCGCGGCCACACGGCGTGAGTACAAGGGCGCAGTGCCTGTACATGTCGATATCAGCCTGCACGGCACGACCTTGTCGCGAGTGGCGCAGGACGGTATGGCGCAGGTTGCTCAGACTGAGGTGCTGCGGGGATGCGGTGTCAATGCGCTGTACAACGCGTGGATCAAAGTTGTGGCCGAGACATTCGTGCAGCAATCGCGCTTCGATCCGCTGCATACGGCGGAGACTGAGCAGCTCCTGTTGAACAAACTGGGGAGTTGGCTGACGCAGGCAGCAAGCAATGACAGTGTCGAACTCGAACTGGAAAATGCCGGCATTGTTCACCATGCTAAAATCGAGTCACTTGGTCTGATTGCCGCCGCCGCGCCGTTTTACCAGCAGATCGTCAGCCAGTTGCGAGCCATATACCGTGCCGGTGAAGTGCCCGCGATCCAGATTACCGACCGGGTTGCACGGCTTCCAGGACTCGCGGATATGCTCAAAGCCCGCGTAGGGGGCGAAGTTTTTGCGCTCGAGCCTGGCGCCACCGCGCGCGGAGCGCTGGCGCGGTGTCGCGAACAGCAGAGCTCGGGTTCGGCGGTTAGCCTGCTGCGTCAACTACCGTGGGACCAGTCGGTGTATTCAGTCGAAGAGGCCGAGGTGACGTCTGCCGCTGGCAGTGCGCCTACGCATCTTCTGCACAATCATGTCGCGCATGCGATTGATGAATCTCCGTTAGTGATTGGTTCGCAGGTTCCGGAGTCGGATCGATCCGTGCCCCTGGACAACAGCATGTCGGGGGTATCACGTCGCCATTGTTCGTTAACGCGGGTGAATGGCCAGTGCGTCCTGGAAGACCATAGTCGTTATGGCACCTTCGTGAACGGCCATCGAATTAGCGGGTCTACCGTATTGCAGGTGGGTGATTCACTGCGAACAGGCTCTCCCGGCTATGAATTTCAATTGATTACGACGGACGCAACGCATGGCGCGTAAACGCCGCAAAATGGAAATCTTCACCATGTCGTTTCTCGACTGCATGAGTTGTGGTTTCGGTGCGGTTATTTTGCTGTTCATGATTATCAACTCACAAATAGTCCGGGATTCCGAGTCGCCGCCAAATGACCTGACCGGAGAAACAACCCGACTCGAGTTTGAAATACTCAATCAACGCAAAAACCTGGTCCTTGCAGCCAACACCATCGAAGATCTGGAGGACGAGGAAGCGCGCGCATCGGATGCGATCGCGCAAATTATTGCATTGATCGCGAAGATCAGGGCTGAGCTCGAAGAAGTGGATGAAGAGACACTGGCTAAAGTCGAGCGGGTCGAAAAATTAAAATCCGACATTGAACGACTGGAAGAAGAACGAAAACGCCTGCTCGCGGCGGAGAAAAAACTCGAAACCGGAAAACAGGTGAGAGAATTTACCGGCGAAGGCGATCGACAGTACCTCACCGGCCTGAAGGTCGGAGGTGATCGCATACTGGTTCTGGTTGACACGTCAGCAAGCATGCTGGATCGTAAGATCGTCAATATAATCCGACGCAGGAATATGTCACGGGGGGTGAAGCTGCGATCCGTCAAATGGCGCCAGGCCGTGTCCAGTGTCGACTGGTTATCGGCGCAATTCCCGGAAACCAGCAAATTCCAGATTTATACCTTCAACACCGAAGCCAAACCGGTCCTGAAAGGAAGCGAAGGTGTGTGGCTCGAGGTCGGCGATGGCAAGCAGTTGGATGAAGCGATCAGAATTCTTCGTCGTACGGTGCCGGAGAATGGCACCAACATCTACGACGCATTTTCGGTGATCAACAAGCTGGTGCCAAAGCCGGATAACGTCATCCTGTTGGTCGATAGTTTGCCGACGATGAATACGCCAACCGCCAAGCGGGGTATGGTAACCGGTCAGGAACGCCTGCGTTTTCACTACGAGGCAGAGGCACTGATTCCGGCGGGTGTGCCGGTGAACATTCTGTTGTATCCCATGGAAGGAGACTACGAAGCCTCCATCGCCTACTGGCTACTTGCCTATCGTACGGGCGGCTCTTTCATGAGCGTCAGCAAAGACTGGCCGTGAGTTGACCGGGCGATGAAAAGAAGAAGCAGAGAAGTCGAAGCGTTTAGCCTGGCATTTCTGGATGTTATTTCCTGTGGTTTCGGTGCCATCATTTTGTTGCTGGTGCTCAGCAAGGTTTATGACCCTACCGTGGTCGAGAAAACAGAGGAAGATCTTCGTCAACTGATCGCGCTCTTGCAGGAAGAGCTCTTTGAAATCCAGGGCCAGTCCGAGGTTGTGATGCGGGATCTCAAAACGGTCCGCCTGGAAACGACCGATACCAAAATGACATTGGCGAAACTGCAGCGCGAGCTCAATACCGTGCAAGGACAGTTCGATCTGTTATCGTCGGAGGCACCCGAGTTGGCTGTCGATGAAGGTGAACTCCGCGCCGCCCGACAACGTCTTAGCGATGAGATGCGCCGGCTTCGCCCGAATTTTCGACGCGCTCCTGATGACTCTATCGGCGGAATTCCGGTTGATAGCGAATACATTATTTTCGTCATCGATACGTCCGGCAGCATGCAGGCAAAATGGGGTCTCGTCGAACGCAAACTCGGTGAAGTCCTGAACGTCTATCCGACCGTCAAGGGCCTGCAGATCATGAACGACAACGGTAGTTTTATGTTCGCTGAATACGGTCGAAACTGGATTCCTGACACGCCGCAGATGCGACAGGCCATTCGCAATCGTATGCGTCAGTGGGCACCGTTCAGCGACAGCAACCCTTCTGACGGCATTGCCTATGCCATCCAGACCTTCTGGGCGCCCGGTAAGAAAATCAGTGTCTATGTTTTTGGCGACGAGTTTCAGGGCGGCTCGATGGAGGCAACCCTGCGGGAAATCGATGCTATCAATATCGAGGATGGGGAAGGGAACCGTTTGGTGCGGATACATGCTATCGGATTTCCGTATAACTTTGGTGGCAGTAACATTCCCAAGAGTGCGCAGCGGTTTGCCGGCTTGATGCGGTTGATGTGTGAGCGTAATGGGGGGACGTTTGTCGCCCTTACTGATCGGGGGCGGTGAGTTTTGGGGTGATTCTATTGGGGTTTGTGGTCGTCAGGAGCCGCGCGGTGAGGCCTGTCCGAACTCGGACTGCCTTTTACTCCTTCGGACAGGCCTCACCGCGCGGCTCCTGACGAGTTCTCGATTCGGGGCCAGAATTAATCGGGGGCGGGCGCAGCAGCTCCTGCCTGATGGTTCCACGCGGCACGCTATGGCTGCCTTTTTTCGCCATAATTGATCGCTTTGCCGGCATATTTGTGCCCTCGGCCGGTCCCTATTTCTGCGTTTAATTGATTCCAACGAGAGGCCACATGGGTGGTCATTTTTTCATCGGAGGAAGTCAGTATGCGTATCAAATCTTGGATTCTTGGAGTTGTTTTTTGCCTGGTCGGTAGTTCCGTGTTCGCGGCGGATCGTGCCTCAGGTGAGGAGAATGTAGGTGTGGGTGCCGGCATCGTTGTCGGCGCGGCAATAGCGGGGCCGCCTGGTGCCATTCTTGGTGGCGCCATTGGTGCCAAGCTGGGAGATGTTTTTGGCAAGCGCAAGCAGGAGGTCGCCAGGTTAGACGCGGAGTTGGATGGTTCGCAGCAGCGTGTCGGTGAGCTTGAGCACACAGTTGTGGTGCTGAATCGGGATATCGATTCCTTGGGTGCCGACATGGATCAGTTGCATGCGGTGGCTCGTCCGGAATTGCTGGCGCTGTTGCAGGCGGGCATCGAAATGGAATTGTTGTTCAGAACTGATGAGCATGTTCTTAGTACTACGACGAGCGACCGTCTCGACGAGCTTGCGACGAGTATTGCGGCTATGGCGGACGTTAATATCAAGCTGGACGGATATGCCGATGAGCGCGGTGACGCGGCCTATAACCAGGGCCTGTCGGTCCTGCGGGTCGAGCATGTACGCGATCTTCTTCGAGCCAATGGTGTTCCTGCGAATCGCATTCAAATCAATGCTCATGGTGAGTCTCCCTCGGCAGACAGCAGCGTCGACAGCTATGCTCTGGAGAGGAAGGTCAGGCTCACGCTGTTCATTGATGCTTCCCCTTCATTTGCCGCCAATCCAGTGCAGTAATTTTCGGTCAGTATTTGAAACAAGGCTTGACAGATTGTCGTTATCGCCGAAGCATAGCTCGTCAACGAC
>CAYUOY010000052.1:0-23401 GCA_964446495.1 uncultured Woeseiaceae bacterium
AGACGATCCCCGGCGAGGTGATTCGACTGGCCTTGCTGAATGCCCATTACCGGCAACCACTGGACTGGTCCGATGGCTCCATAGAAGCGGCACACCGCATGCTGGACCGGCTTTATGGCGCCATTCGCGGAATCGATATTGGCGCACAAATTCGTGCGGAGGCTGCGCCGCCCAGGGCGCTCATCGAAGCGCTTGAGGACGACCTCAACACGCCAAAAGCATTGGCTGAGATGTTTGCGCTGTCGAAGCAGTTGAACAAGGCAGAAGATGAGACAGAGCGAGAGTCACTGGCGGCAAGTATGCTGGCCGCCGGGGACCTGATGGGCCTGTTGCAGGACGATGCCGAAGCCTGGTTCGCGAGCGCGGTCGACGGGGAGTTGTCGGGCGAACATATTGATGCTTTGTTGCAGGAACGCGATGCGGCGCGGGCCGGCAAGGATTTTGCGCGCGCGGACGAGATTCGTGACCAGCTTGCAGCAGTCGGTATCAGCATCGAAGATGGTGCCGGTGGCAGTCGTTGGCGACGCAGTGGATAAAGCGGCGGGCGATCACCCATGAATGAAGTCGAAGCAGCACAGCAAGAAGTGATCGAGGAATTTGCGTTTTTCGACAACTGGATGGATCGGTACCAATACCTGATCGATCTCGGGCGGCGCCTGCCGGAATTCCCCGAGTGTGATCGCGGAGAGGACAACAAGATTCGCGGTTGTCAGTCGCAGGTCTGGATGGTTGCCGAACAAGACGGTGAGCGGCTGATTTTTCGAGCGATCAGCGATGCCGCTATCGTGTCAGGTTTGATCGCGCTTCTGTTGCGTATTTACAGCGGCAAGAAAGCCGCTGATATTGTTGCGACACCGGCCAATTTCGTCTCTGCGCTGCAACTCGAGCAGCATTTGAGTCCGACGCGGAGCAATGGATTGGCGGCCATGCTGCAAGCTATCCAGGGATACGCCGCCGACGCCGTACAAGCGGCGTGAAAACTCGCTGGCTCGCCAGGGTGTTTACCTGGCCGCTGCTGGGCCTGGTCTGGCTCTACCGCTACACCCTGTCGCCACTCATCGGCGCCAATTGCCGTTACCAACCGACCTGTTCGGCGTACGCTACCGAAGCACTGCAGCGATACGGAGCCTTCAAGGGTGGCTGGCTGGCCATCCGCAGGATCGGTCGGTGCCACCCCTGGGGTGATTCCGGCTATGATCCGGTTCCTGACGAGGGCGACTCCCGGGAGAGCGATGATGAAGCCTGCTAGGCTGCTGCGGGAAATAGCCTATCCAGCGACGGACATGGCGGTGTTGCTGGCCATGGTTGGTTTTTTGCTGATCGGCAAACTGGCGGTCGCGGCCGGATTCCTGGGGCTGTTTCTTGGCATCGTCACGGTGCCGGCTTTCTTTCGTTACCTGCTGTACGTACTGGAAGCGCGCGTGTCGAATCGTACGGTGCCCCCATTGGCGGTCGAGCTATTTGGCCTGGCAGAGAATTTCTGGAGTCTGTTTCCACTGTTCCTGACGGCGGTGGTGATCTGGGGCGGCTTTTATTTTGCGGCGAATGCTTCAGCGCTGGTGGCGCTTATATTCGGCTTGACCATTGCCTTCGTATTTCCAGCCTCGATGACCGTACTTGCTATTACCCGTTCACCGCTACAGAGCCTGAATCCCACGGCGCTGTTCACACTTATTCGCCTTTGCGGGCTGGACTATGCGCTGATTTTTGGCGTCATCGCCGTTGTAGGAATGATCCCGGCTTTACTCGCGGCGGCGGGTTTGCCCAATTTCCTGATTGACCTGGCGGGGCTCTACATCGTGTTCTTACTGTTCACATTCACCGGGGCCGTCGTCGCCGCAACGGGCGCCAATGCGATGATTTCGATTCCAGAACCGCTGGAGTTGACGGTCGATGAAATCGAGTCACGCACGACGCAGGAGCGTGCCAATACGCTGAGTCATGCCTACGGTTTCATCAGTCGTAATGACCGGGCGGGCGGTTTCAAGCACTTGCAAACCTATATCGATGTCGCCCCTGATGCCGGAATTGAGTATCGCTGGTTCCTGGATCAAATGTTCGAGTGGGAGAGCAAAGATCACGCCCTGTTTTTTGCACAGCGCTACCTGAGTTTCTTGCTGGATACCGATCAGGCGGTGGAGGCGATGAAGCTCATTGCTCGCTGTCGTCTGGAAAATGCTCGATTCAGGCCATTGGCTGAAGATCGGGAGCGGGCGTTAGCGGTAGCGCAACGAATGCAGAACGACGAAATGGTTCAGGCCCTGTCCGACGCGGGCGTCACAACAAAATTCTGATGCGGCCGTTACGCTAAAGAGCGACTTTGCACGGGCGTCCGGCGCGACTGTTGAACCAGTGACTGCCGGCCAGGATGATAGCCCCCGTAATAGTGAAAACGCGATCGGCGATGATGCCGAATTGGTTGTGCATGACTGTGCCGCCGATGGTCAGTAATGCCATTCCGGCAATTCCAGCGATAATGATGCGTGAATTGCGATGGCGGCGATAGCCAAGTGCCAGGGCGCCGGTGCTCACTGGCAGGGCGACAACCAATAACTGGGCGTGGAAATGGCCCTCGAAGAACTGGCCCAGAAACGGCGCCATGATGATCAGCAGCGGTAGCGTCAGGCAATGCACCACACACAGGGCCGACATCGCGATGGCGGTGCGATCCAGAAATTCTGTTGTCTTCGAAGTGCTGTTATCCATGGTCGCTTGCCGCTATGCTCACAGGTGGATATACCGCTGTTCCGCGGCCTTTGGCCAGCGTTTTTCGCGATTGTCGGAAGAGAATAGTATAACATAACAAAATAAGCTGCAAATTACTGTTATTAAAGGGTTTGGTGTAACAACATCATGGATAAAAAACTGCTGTCAATTCTTTGCTGTCCGGTGACGCATCAGGGTTTAATACTGGCGCGTTCGGACCTGCTGCAAAAAGTGAATGCCGCCATTGACGCCGGCAAAATATCCAACCGGGATGGCAACCAGCTATCGGCCAGTCTGACGGAGGCGTTGGTCACGGACGATTCGAAACTATTATATCCGGTCAATGACGGCATCCCGGTGTTGCTGGAAGGCGAGTCGATTGGCCTGGAGCAACTCACCGCAGCGTGAAACTTCCTGCTAACAGGCTCACGGCGCATCTCGAGAAGACCTTGTTGCCATGCTATCTGATTGCCGGCGACGAGTTGTTGCTGGTTCAGGAAGCGATCGATGCCATACGCCGCTCGGCGCGGCAAAAAGGCTTCGACAGTCGCGACTTGCACGTACAAATGCAGGGCTTCAACTGGCAGGAGCTGGCGGGAGAAGGCGCCAATCTGTCCTTGTTCGCGGAGCGTCGAATTGTCGAGCTCAGGCTGCCGACCGGAAAGCCGGGACGCGATGGCGGTGCGGCCATTGCGGAACTGGCCGAACAGGCCGGTGACGATCTCTTGTTTCTGATCACGGCGCCTAAAATTGACCAGCGCACGGCCGCCACGAAATGGGTCAAGGCCATTGAGTCAAAAGGTGCTTTTGTGCAGATCTGGCCAATTGGACCGCGTGATTTACCGGCTTGGTTGACGACACGTATGCGGGCACTGGGACTCAAACCCGACCGGGAGGCGGTGCGGATAATTGCTGATCGCGTTGAAGGCAATTTGCTGGCGGCGCAACAGGAAATCGAAAAATTGCGACTGTTGCTGGGTGAGGGTGAAGTTGGCGCGGATGACGTCAACAACGCCGTTGTCGATAGCAGTCGATTTGATGTGTATCAACTGGTCGATGCGGCGCTGCTGGGAAATCCGCAGCGTGCCTTGCGCATCCTTGGAGGTATTCGGGCAGAGGGCGTCGATGCGGTGGTGGTCATATGGGCCCTGACGCGGGAGTTACGGGTACTTGCAAGACTTCAAGCCAGCGTCGAGGCCGGTGACAATCTCGGCAGTGCGTTGCAAAAAGCTCGCGTGTGGAAGAGTCGCGAAAATATTTTCAGAGCGTGCATTGCCCGCCATCGAAGCCGGGATTTCTATCAACTGATTCAAGCCGGTCAACGGGCCGACGCGGTGGCCAAAGGACAGGCGGCGGGTGACAAGTGGCAGCTGGCGACCAATATCGTGTGGCAGTTGTCCGAGTCGCGGCGAGCATGAACAAGTCGGCGTTGGAGCCATTGGGCATTTTTGGCGGGACGTTTGATCCCATCCATTATGGCCATTTGCGCACGGCCTTCGAGATGCTTGAGTCGCTCAGGTTCGGGGAAGTGTCATTCATGCCTTGTGGTGATCCGCCACATCGAGGCGAGCCACACGCGAAATCCAGCCTGCGGCTTGCCATGGTTCAGGCGGCCACCCGGGACCAGGATGGATTTACGGTGGATGACCGGGAACTGCTACGTGACGGACCGTCTTACTCGGTGGATACGTTGTCGGCGCTTCGTGCTGATTACCCGCAACGTTGCATCGCGCTGATCATCGGTATGGATGCCTTCCTGAAGCTGCCGAAATGGCACAAGTGGCGTGAAATTCTGCAACTGGCGCATATCGTGGTAGCACATCGGCCTGGCTGGCGTGTCCCCGATCTGGGTCCGTTGGGTGATATGCTGGCATCCTGCGGTACGCATCGTATTGACGATCTTCACGAAACGCCCTCAGGACATATTTTCGTGCACGACGTCACCCAACTTGAGATATCGTCCACCGAAATTCGGGCGCTGGTCGCGGCGGGTCGTGATCCGCGATTTCTGATGCCCGATGCAGTACGGGATGTCATAGAACAAAGCGGTTGTTACCGGGCTGGCGCGACCAGTGGCAACGTTCCGGGACAGAATTGAGCAGACTGCCAAACTTAGACAAATACGGATTTAATTGAATGAACAGTAAAGAACTTTGCGACCTGATTGTCGCGAAACTGGAAGACGGTAAAGCGACTGACATCGTCAGACTGGATGTGCGCGATCTGACCACCATGACTGATTACATGATCGTCGCCAGTGGCACATCGACTCGGCACGTACGTGCCCTGGCCAATGCGGTCGCGGAGACGGCGCGGGAGGCGGGTCACAAACCGGCCGGCATCGAGGGCGAAGAAGGCAGCGAGTGGGTGTTGCTGGATTTGCAGGATGCGCTGGTGCACGTGATGCTGCCGCGCGTACGCGAATTCTACAATCTCGAAAAACTGTGGTCATTTCGCCCCGGCAAGGCGGCGGCAACGGACGGGTGATTTCTTGCATATCCGCCTAATTGCGATCGGTGAGCGTCAGCCAGGCTGGGTCGACGACGCATTTTCGGAATATGCTCAGCGCCTGCCACGGCAGTGGAAGTTTCGTCTGCAGGCGATGTCGAGTGGGCGACGGAGTAAACACCAGGATTCGGCCTCTGCCATCGAAACCGAGGGCCGCAAGATACTGGCGGAAATCGGGGCCGCCGACTTCGTCGTTGCACTGGATGAGCACGGTGAACAGTTCACCAGCACGGCGCTGGGCAAAAAACTCGTGGATTGGCAAAACGCCGGCCGCGATCTCACGTTTCTGATAGGGGGCCCGGACGGGTTGGCAAATCCGTGTCTGCAACGCGCCGATCTGTGCTGGTCGCTATCCAGACTAACCTTGCCACATGGCCTGGCCCGGGTGCTGTATGCGGAACAGCTGTATCGCGCCTGGACGGTTAGTACGGGGCATCCCTATCACCGTGAATGAAGCGATGAATCAGAAGCATGCGAAATGAGTGACAGAAAATTGCACCTGGCATCCGCGTCCCCGCGACGGCGAGAAATTTTGCAGGCGCTGGGCTTGCGATTTTCCTTCGCGGGCGTCGATGTTGACGAGACTCCACTGGATGCCGAAGGCGCGGCCGAGATGGCGCTGCGATTGGCGCTCGCCAAAGCAGATGCAGCAGCCGAAGCTATGGACAGCGGCAATGTCATCCTCGCGGCCGATACCGTGGTGGCACTCGGGGATTCGGTGTTTGGCAAGCCAACATCAGAGACGGACGCCATCCGCATGCTGGCGCAGTTGTCCGGACAGAGTCACCGGGTGGTAACCGCGGTGGCGGTATTGCAGGAGACGCAACGGTTGACTGTCGTTTCCGAGACCATCGTGCGATTTCGCGTAATCAATCCGGACGAGGCCGCGCAATACTGGCAAAGTGGGGAGCCCTGCGACAAGGCGGGGGCATACGCCATTCAGGGCAAGGGCGGCATATTTGTTGAATCCCTGTCCGGGAGTCATTCGGGGGTTGTGGGATTACCGATTTTTGAGACCGCAGTGTTACTGGGCCAGGCCGGCATTGCCGTTCTGACCACAGATGGGACATGAGGCCGTGACAGAAGAGTCGTCAAAAGAAGAAATCCTGGTGAACGTTACGCCGCGAGAGGTACGTGCCGCATTACTCGAGAATGGCGTTCTCCAGGAAGTCTATGTCGAGCGAGCGGTCAGCCGTGGGCTGGTCAGCAATATCTATAAAGGTTCGGTATCGAGAGTATTGCCTGGCATGCAAGCGGCCTTTATCGATATCGGACTCAGCCGTACCGCGTTTCTGCATGTATCGGGAATCATGCCACGGCATTCTGAAGAGGTTGAAAGTACGGCGGCGGAGGGCCAGGCGCTGCCCGAAATTCGTGACCTGATCCGCGAGGGCGAAGAGGTTATCGTCCAGGTTCTCAAAGACCCCCTAGGCACCAAAGGGGCGAGATTGACCACCTTCATTACGCTGCCATCGAGATTTTTGGTGTTGCTACCGAATGGCAGCGGTGCCGGTGTGTCGGCGCGGATTGAAGACGATGCCGAGCGAGAGCGATTGCGTGAGATTGCGGTGGAATTGCTCGACGAAGACGACGCCGAAGACGGCATCATCGTCAGAACGGCAGCAGAAGGCGTTGGCCGTGAGGCATTGCGCGCCGATCTCAAATTTCTACGCAAGCTCTGGTCCGTCGTTCAGGCTGAGTGCAGCAAAGTGAAGGTAAAATCCCTCGTACATGAGGATTTGCCATTACCGATACGATTGTTACGGGATCTGGTCACGAGCGATGTGGAACGAATTCTGGTGGACTCGAGCAACGACTTTCACAAGATGAAGGCGTTTGCGGCGAGTTTCCTGCCCGAAATTGAGCCGATGATCGAGCTCTACAAAAGGCAGCGACCCATTTTCGATTTGCATGGGACGGAGGATGAAATTCGCAAGGCGCTTGATCGAAGTTTCCCCCTTAAATCGGGTGGCTACCTGATATTTGATCAAACTGAAGCGATGACCACGGTGGACGTCAACACGGGCGGCTACGTTGGTCATCGAAACCTTGAAGAGACAATTTACCGAACCAATCTTGAGGCCGCTGTGGCCATCGCGCGGCAACTCAGGCTGAGGAATCTCGGAGGCATTATCATCATAGATTTTATCGACATGGAGGAGGTGGGACACCGCCAGCGTGTCATGGACGTCCTGGAGAACTCCATGGCGAGCGATCATGCGCGACACCAGATCATGCCGGTGTCCCCGCTTGGACTGGTGGAGATGACGCGCAAACGAACCCGCCGAAGTTTGCAACAAATACTGTGTGAGGGTTGTCCAAATTGTGCCGGCCAGGGGTTTGTCATGACGGCGGCATCCGTTTGTTTTGAAATTTTTCGGGAGGTCTTGCGGCAGCATCGGCAATTCACCTTCGACGAGGCTCTGGTGCTGGCCCACCAGGACGTCATCGACCTGCTTCTGGACGACGAAGCAAAAGGGCTGGCGGAAATTGAAGAACAAATTGGAAAAACGATTCGCCTGCAGCCAGAGTCCTTGTATCTGCAGGATCAGTTTGACGTGGTACTGATATAGGGAATTTCTGATCAATTCTGAACTCGCATCTTACGCTTCAAAATATCCAGCTTCGGCGTTGCGAAATTTCGCAATAGCTAGCACACGTGCGATCCGCGCCTTGAATCTGAACATTTTGAAACATAACCTGCTTCGCCCGGAATTAATCAGAGGTTCCCTGGAGCGCCTGTAGTATTGTTATGAAGCGACTGTTAAGACGCATTCTCAAGTTTTTCGCCTATGCCGGAGGCGGGCTGGTTATCGTGCTGGCGATTGCCGTGGGCCTGTTCCGCCTGCTGTTGCCGAAGCTCCCGGCCTACCAGGAAGACATCAAGCGCTGGGCTGACGCGGCGATCGGGATGCAGGTGGAATTCTCATCCATGAACGCCCGCTGGCGTCTCAATGGGCCCGAGTTGAATTTTTACGATGCAACTCTTACATCACCTGATTCCGAAGAACGACTGATCGACGCCAGGGAAATCAGTGTTGGCGTCAGCCTGGCACGATTGCTCGTCGATCGTCAGCTGGTAGTGGATCGAATTCTTGTTCGCCGTACGTCCCTCGATATCAGGCGGACAAGCGATGGCGAATACTCGATTCAAGGCATTGCGGTCGACGATCTTGCCGGACTGTTGCCGGCGAAAACGGACAATGCCGGTGATATCGATTTCGTTGGGCAAGACATTACGATTCGTTACCAGCAAGAGGACGCGACCGGAAATTCATTTCACATTGGCCTGGTCGAAATATCGCGGGAAGACGAAGAGTTGCGTATCGAGGCATCCTTCGATCTACCGGATGAATTCGGCCGCCGTCTGGACGTGTCGCTGGACCAGCGACTTGACGGCGGGGAGCGTGGTGCTGCATGGCAAGTGTTTGTCGATGGCCGCGCGCTTAACCTGCCCAATTGGTCGCAGCTGCAGTTGCTCGACATGCCGATCCTGGCTACCGGCAGCGTCGACCTGAGTTTGTGGTTGGAGATTACGCAGGATGGTCTGGACAAGGCCACGGCGAATCTGGCTATTGACGACTTGTCAGTGCTGGACGGCGAGCAAAACACGCCTTTCAACGCGGATGGTCGCATCGAATTCTCGCGCACAGACCGTGGCTGGCTGCTCGCAGCGGAAAATTTCAGTCTGCAAACGGCTGCTGGTACATGGCCTGCGTCGAGTATCCAGGTTCAGGTCGATCCGGGTGCAGACGAGAACTCGATCGATGCGATTGTGCTGAACGCGTCCTATGTGAATCTCGATGACATCCGTTACTTTCTGCCGTGGCTCCCTGACGAGATGCGAACTTCCTACACCAGTGTAAGCCCGAGCGGAGAGATTCACGACCTGAGAGCCGATATTATCGGTCTGGACTCAGCCCGGAAACGATTTGATTTATCTGCTCAATTGGTCGATGCCGGTATCACGGCCAACGGTGAGTGGCCCGGCGTGAGTGGTTTCACCGGCAGCGTGCGAGCCAATTTGTCGGGCGGTCGGCTCGAATCTGATTCCAGCAACCTTCGGATCAGTATTCCAAAATACCTGTCAGAAACCATGGTCTTCGATGATGCGATCGGCACCGTCATCTGGCGCAGAAGCAAAGACGGAATTTTCGTGCTGTCGGATAGCGTGCAGCTCCGAAACGCGGACTTCGACAGTCAGAGCAGTTTGCAGGTAAACATTCCGGCAGACGGTGCGGCACCGATTGTCGATTTTGAGAGCCGCTGGACCATCAACGATCTGGAATCGGCAAAGCGCTTCCTGCCCGGTAAAGTCATGAACCCTGGGCTCTACCGGTGGCTAAACGACGCCCTGGTGTCCGGTAGTGTTACCCGTGGCACTACTTTGCTAAGGGGTCCGCTGGACAAATTTCCTTTCGATAATGGCGAAGGCCAGTTTCGGGTCGATGCCCATCTTCATAACTCCACTTTGCGCTACGCGAAAAACTGGCCAGCGGCCGAGTTGCGATCTCTTGAGCTGGTCATCGATGGCGTGCATCTCTACTCGAGAGAAAACATCGCCATCAATGCGGGCAATCGGATATCGAATGCGAGCATCGAAATTTCTGACCTGCGAAATCCGGTGCTGACGATTGATGCCTTCGCGACGGGTACGCTGGCGTCGATTCGGCGCTTCTCACGTAACAGTCCTATCGCCAAAGTATTCGGTGGTCAGCTCGAGAACGTACAGGTCGGTGGCGACGCATCGTTAAAACTGTGGTTGAAATATCCCTTGAGGGACCGGACCAATTATGAATTTACGGCTCGAATCCAGGCCAGCGACGGTTCGATAAAGGTGGCCGGATTCCCGGCACCATTGACCAACCTGAATGGCATAGTGACGGTCACGCGCAACTCCATCAGGTCCGAGTCGCTGTTTGGTCGCTTCCTGGGCGAGCAGGTTGATATTGATGTGGTGCATGCGGGCGAAGATATGCCCGCCAATAGCGTAATTGCCACGGTGACCGGTACCATGACAGCAACCGGACTGATTGAGGAACTGGGCGTTCCACTGGGTGACAAGATTAGTGGGGCTAGCGAGTATCGGGCAAGGCTGCTGTTTCCGCGGGCCGGTCAGACGGAACCGGCGGCATTGCAAATTTCCATTGGCAGCGATTTGAAAGGGTTCGGCATTGACCTGCCATTGCCGCTCGCCAAGGCCGCCGCTGAAGAGCTCTCGGTGGCGGCGCTGATCGAATTTCCAGAGACCGGGCGCATCGTCTCCAACGGCAGTCTGGGAGAGGATCTGAAATGGAGCATGGATTTTCTCCATGACGGAAATAAATGGGACTTCAATCGTGGCGTTCTGGCGGCCGGTGGAGATTACCCGGCCCTGCCGGAAACTCGCGGCATATATATACAGGGACAAACCAAAGAGATACGCCTGAACGACTGGCTGGACATAGCCAGGGGGGGAACGGACAGCGCGGGCAATGCAGGGATAGGAAGTCGTATCCGTTCGATTGACATGACGATTGACAATCTCCACGTATTTGGCCAGCACTTACGCGACCAACGAATTGTGGTTGATCGCAGCGCCAGTGAATGGCTGGTACAGGTAGACGGTAATCAGGCGCAAGGCTCGCTGACGATCCCCTATGATCTCACCGGAGATCGGCCGATCGTCATGGATTTTGAAACCCTGACTCTTCCGGGTAACGACGAGGTTGGCGAGACCGGCGACAGCGATGAATCTGACCCCAGGACTTTTGCGGCGATTTCGCTCAAGGCGATCGAATTTTCGCTCGGCGGGCGGCATCTGGGGACAGTCGAAGCGGAATTCCGGCGCACGCCAGATGGCTTGCGTGCGACCGGGCTGAGGGCGACGGACGAAAGTTTTGTGATAGAGGCTGATGCAGGCTGGGTTATCGATCCTCAGAGTGACCGGGGCCAGAAAACCTATTTGATCGGAAAACTGACCAGCCACAATGTCCGCAAGACAATGCAGCGACTGGAGTACCAGCCGGGCATTGACGGTGACGATATGGAAATGGATATCGATGTAAGTTGGTCCGGAGGACCGCGGGACGATTTCCTCGATGATCTGGCAGGCAATGTCGCGATTCGTTTCGGCCCGGGCCAGTTGTTCGAAGTGGAGCCGGGTGCTGGCCGCATATTCGGACTCATGAGTATTGTTGCTCTGCCCAGGCGTTTATCACTCGATTTTAGCGATGTATTGGAAAAGGGTTTCGGCTTTGATGAAATTAGCGGTGATTTTCGCATCGCGGACGGAAATGCTTATACTTGCAATCTGTCGCTTAAGGGTCCAGCCGCCAATATCGGCATCGCCGGTCGCGCCGGTTTGGGCACTCGGGACTACGACCAGACCGCAATCGTTGGCGTCAACGTCGGCAATACACTGCCAATCGTTGGCGCTGTTGTCGCCGGGCCGCAAGTGGCGGCTGCGTTGCTCATTTTTTCACAGATTTTCAAAAAACCCCTGCAGGAAATGGGGCAAATTTATTACGGCATTGACGGCTCATTCGACGACCCGCTGGTGGAGGTCGCCAATAGCGGGCGTTTTGGGGCGAGTCTCGAGCTCGCCGAATGCACGACCACGCAAGGGAACCTCTGATCAATTCTGAACTCGCATCTTACCTTTCAAAAGGTCTTGTTTCGGCGTTGCGAAGCTTCGCAATGGCTAGCCATTGCGGGCAATTTGCGTCTTGAATCTGAACATTTTGAAACGCAATCTGCCTCGCCCAGAGTTAATCAGAGGTTCCCAATAGTAATCCGGCGAGTCCGGTAACAGGAAAGAGAACTTGTCACAAAAAAATGAAAATTCACTGAGTACAGTGATGGCATCGGTGCTGGCCCCGGCCGGCCTGGATGAGGGCGACCTGAATCGATCACTGGGTTCCATTTGTACTCGCGATGTTGACGAAGCGGATCTGTATTTTCAGGTTAGTCGCCAGGAAAGCTGGTCGCTTGAGGACGGCATCATCAAGGAAGGCAGCTTCAGTGTTGACCAGGGCGTTGGTGTGCGCGTTGTTTGCGGCGAAAAGACCGGTTTTGCGTATTCGGATGAAATGATCCTGCCCGCACTGGAGCAAGCGGCCGGTGCCGCGCGAGCGATAACGCGGCAGGGACAGGCAAGAACAGTGCAGATCGCCTCATCCGGTGCGATTGAACGTTTGTACCCGGCCATCGATCCGACCAGCAGTATTTCGGATGAGCAAAAAACAGCGCTGATTTCGGAACTCGACGCCAAAACGCGCCAACTCGATTCGCGGGTTGAACAAGTGATGATCAGTCTTAGCAGCAATCAGGACCTGGTTTTGATTGCCGCGGCAGACGGCACGCTGGCCGCCGACATTCGGCCGCTGGTGCGTTTGAACGTAAGCGTCATTCTGGAGGAAAACGGGCGCCGCGAGCAGGGCTATTCGGGTGGCGGTGCGCGCAGCGGCCTGGACTATTTCATGGACAGCGAGCTGCCGATGCAGCTGGCGCGCGAGGCGGTGCGACAAGCCAGTGTCCAGTTTGAAGCGGTGTCAGCGCCGCCGGGCAGCATGCCCATCGTGCTGGGCCCGGGCTGGCCGGGTATCCTGTTGCATGAAGCCGTCGGCCACGGTCTTGAAGGGGACTTCAATCGCAAAGGGGTGTCCACGTTCTCCGGGCGAGTGGGCGAACAGGTCGCGTCCAAACTATGCACGATTGTCGATGACGGGACGATACCCGGACGACGCGGTTCCTTGTCGGTCGACGATGAGGGAACGCCGGGTCAATACAACGTGCTTATCGAAAATGGCATCTTGCGTGGGTACATGCAAGACAATTTGAATGCACGACTGATGGGCGTCAAGCCAACCGGCAATGGCAGGAGGGAGTCTTTTGCGCACATTCCCATGCCACGCATGACCAATACCTACATGCTCGCCGGACCACACGACCCGGAGGAAATCATTGCATCCGTCAAGCGCGGACTGTATGCGCCAAATTTCGGCGGCGGCCAGGTCGATATCACGTCCGGGAAATTCGTTTTTTCAGCCAGTGAGGCCTACCTGATAGAGAACGGCAAAATCAAGGATCCGGTAAAAGGTGCAATGATTATTGGTGACGGGCCTGAGGTGCTGGGTCGCATTTCTATGGTTGGTAATGACCTGAAACTGGACCAGGGTGTCGGTACCTGTGGCAAGGAAGGTCAGTCAGTTCCGGTGGGCGTTGGACAGCCAACGCTCAAAATTGACGAGATCACGGTGGGTGGTACCGCGTGAGCTAATGGCAGGTCGCCGCAATCAGTTGACATAAGACGAAACGCGGTGTGGTTTCCGCTTTGTGATTGGTTTCACTGCAGTTTCGATCTGACCAATGTAACGTACGCTATTCTCAAATTGGATGAGTGGTGAAGGGATTGGAAAACACGATTACAGAGCATGATATGGATCCGGCGTCGCGGCAGTTTGTGCAGGGATTTCGCAATGACAGCAACGATATCGAACCGGATTTGAGCGTAGACGGCCTCTCGGAGTCTGTTTTATCACGGCTCATACAGCTGTTTTCCTTTGGTCGAAGCTAGTCCGGGCCAGGAGGCTGCGAGGCATCTAAAACGACGGGTCTGGCCCCCGCCAACAGTGGCTGGACTAATACCCGTCGAAAACGGACAATCATTGTCGGGTTCAGTAGCAGAAGCGACGCGTTATGTGGGTTTCCAAACCGATATACGAAAGTCTGCCGTACTTTTATTTGATAGTTGGCGCGGTTTCGCTGGCGGCCTCGATGTATCTGAATCACTGGTATTGGCCCGAGATATGTTTCGGCGTTGGGTTGGTGTGCCTGGTGGCCGGTCTGGTGGTGTTACTGAAACGGCGGGATCATCGTGATCATGCGCGGCGCGCTAGTCAAAAACAAAAATACTGAGCGCCTGAAGGCGGCTGTTACGACGGGCCGCCCATAGCTTTTTCTTCAGTTGCAGAGTCCGCAATGTCATCCGTATTTGTTTCGCGGAGATCCGTGTAGACCAGATCGTGAACGCCCATCGAAATAACGTCCCCGTTCTGCAGCTGATACTTCTTGACCCGGTTTTCCCCGATAAGGATTCCATTGGTGCTATTCAGGTCTTCAACCACACAGCCGTTTTCATCGCTCAGGAGCTGCGCATGGTGGCGGCTGACGAACTTGCTCTTGATATAGATTTCGTTGTCCGGTGAACGCCCCGCGATCACCCGGCCCGCCGGAAAATGATGCTCTGAGATTACTTTGCCATCACTGCGCACTTCAATTTTCGTCAGATAGTCCGGTTTCGATCTCGGCCACTCGTCTTCCACAATATTTCTGAATCGCCCGGTCGTGGATTCGTGCTCTTCCCAGCCGAGTTCATCAATGGCTGACTCAATGTCAGGCAAGCTGACGGTCACCTTGTCTTCAGCAAAGGCACAAAGCAGGGCGGTGTCGCACAGTGTGTTGATGATGCGTGGGACACCCCCTGAGTAGCGATAAATGATGGCGTACGTGTCGTCTTCGAAAATACTGCCTTCAGTGCAACCGGCAACAGAGAGGCGATGTATTACGTATTCCCGCATTTCCCGGTGGTTTAATGGCCCAATGTGAAACCGGAGCCGGACCCGCTGCACCAGTTGTTTGAGACTGGGTCTTTCCAGCATGCCCTTGAGTTCAGGTTGGCCCGCCAGAATGATGCGCAGCACTTTTTCCTTGTGCGTTTCAATTCCGGATAACAAACGAATTTCTTCGAGCACTTTCTCTCGCAGGTTCTGGGCCTCATCGACAATGAGTAAAACCTTCTTGCCGTTCGAGTATTGCTCAATCAGGAACATGTTGAGCATATCGAGCAATTCAACTTTTTGTTTTTTGAATGGCTTGAAGCCGAACTCGGTCAGCACCGCCTGCAGGAACTGAGTGGCGTTGAGTTGTGTCTGCGAGACCACGGCGTACACCACATCGTCTTCGAGTTCGGACAGGAACGACTGCAACAACGTCGTCTTGCCCGAACCGATTTCGCCCGTGATGACCACGAATCCATCCGCGAGCCAGATCGTCGATTCCATATACGCTTTGGCACGGGCATGCTGCTTGCTCCAGTACACAAAGTCCGGATCCGGGGTCAGCCGAAACGGCTGTTCTGTGAGATTAAAGTGTTCTAAATACGACATTCCGCGAATCTGTAATCGGTGGCAGTCGACTGAATTGTAATTGCTCTGCCGGTTATATTCTGTGTCGACCGCCTAGTTTACCTGCAATTGGGTGTTCCTCGCCAACGAACGGTGAAAGATTGTTCAAGTGGACATAATTTGTTGCAGCTCTCGCCATTTTTGCTCGCGCTCCGCAGCACTGTCTGCCAGCAGGTTTATATGCCCCAGTTTCCGTCCGGGTCGCGGGGCCTTGCCATATTCGTGGGTGTGATAGCCCGCCGCGGTGATTTGCTCCATATTTGCAGGCAGTGAGCCAATCAAATTCTCCATGGCGACATGGCTGCGGGCGGTCGGGTCCCCGAGAGGCATATCCAGAATGGCGCGCAAGTGATTGTCGAACTGGCTCGTGATCGCACCATCCTGAGTCCAGTGACCGGAGTTATGGACTCTCGGCGCGAATTCATTGGCGATGAGTTGCTGATCAACGACGAAGAGCTCCAGCGCCAGGATGCCCACATAATCGAGTTCGACCACCAGCTTCGTATGGTAGTCATGCGCCAGCCGGGTTAATTCAGCGTTACCTGCTGGCGCGCGTGACGTTCGCAGAATTCCCTCGCGGTGCCGATTTTCGGTTAGCGGATAGTTGACGATTTCGCCGCTGACGCTACGCGCACCGAGTGCCGATACTTCGTAGTCGAAAGCGATCATCTGCTCTGCGATCAGGGCCACCGCGCCGAGTTCCTCCCAGGCGTACTCCAGCTGCTCGCTATCTTGAATGACCATCTGGCCTTTGCCGTCGTAACCCAGGGTACGCGTCTTCAACACCAGTGGAAAACCGAGCTTTGCCGCCGCCGTATGCAGATCTGCCAGCGAGTCGACCCGGTGGAAATCGGCGACAGGAATGCCGAGCGATTCGAACAGTTGCTTCTCCACCAATCGGTCCTGTGCGAATCGTAGCGCGGCTGGTGGAGGGTACACGTCAACCTCCGCCGCAATAGACTCGATGGCGGCAACGGGCACATTCTCGAATTCGTAAGTCAGCACATCGACGCGGGACGCGAGATCCCGAATCCCCGCAACGTCGTCAAACGCACAACGAACAACGGTACCTGTGGTTCGCGCGGGAGGGTCTGCAGAGGGATCAAGAAAAATACATTCGATACCGAGTGACTGACCTGCCTGACCGAGCATCTGGCCAAGCTGGCCGGCACCGATAATACCGACTCTTGTCACGATTCGCGGGGATTCCCGGCACTGAGAACCTTTTCCGTCTGGCGGCTTCGAAACCCTTCCAGGGCGCTTGCCACGGTTGCATCGGTCGTGGCAAGAATGGCAGCCGCAAGCAGAGCGGCGTTGACGGCTCCGGCCCGCCCAATCGCCAATGTAGCGACAGGAATACCAGCCGGCATTTGCGCGATCGACAGGAGTGAATCCATGCCCTTCAATGCCCTGGATTCTATTGGTACACCAAGGATTGGCAGGCGTGTTTTGGCGGCCAGCATGCCGGGCAGGTGAGCGGCGCCACCGGCGCCTGCAATAATAACCTGCAGACCACGATCGATCGCCGATTCCGCGTACTCAAATAATAAATCCGGTGTTCGGTGCGCCGATACGACTTTCAGCTCATGTTCGATGCCGAGTTCATCGAGCATCTCGCTCGCATGTTGCATCGAGTCCCAATCTGACTGCGATCCCATTACAACACCAACTTTCATTGTCATTTTCCCGTTTGATCCTGTGTTGCGCCTAAATCCTGATGAATCTGGCGAAAAATACTTCGTCTCAGCGTACGCCGCTGACCTTCGCTATTGGCCCGATTCAGATCCTCAAGCAATGATCCGAGTGCCGGATTTTCCCGGCCGGTTTGCAGGAAGAAATTCTGCAGCAATGGCCGACCGCCCGCAACAATTTCGTCGCGCCACTCCTCCGCCTGTTTGAAGCGCTGTTTTGACTGACGGCTGTCCGTTGACAGTGCGTCCAATGCGGCCCGAATCGGATCCGGGTCGACTTGTTTCATGAGTTTGCCGATCAACTGGCGCTGCCGGCGCATTGCACTGTGCGATTTTATGGTGGCGGCGAGCATAATGGCGTCCAGCAGTCCGTCATCGAGCGACATGCTGCGCAACTGATTTTCAGGCAGCCCGATCAGCTTCTCGCCAAGCTCCTGCAATGCCAGGTGTTCGCGCTTTTTTGCGCTCTTGCTTTTTTTATCTTGCATCGCCGTTACAGAATGCTGCAGATACCGGAATGGGGCATAATAACATGCTGTACGCCATCTTCTTTCGACGGCGTGGTCAGCGTCCCGATGAATGTGCGGCAAGCACCACCGAAACTGGAATGCCCATGAGTGAACCTATGCCCCAGGATACTGCGGCCCCTGTTAAGCCCAATGAAAGCGAGCTGCGGCAAATCGTTGCAAGTTTACTGGAGGAAGCCCGCCGCAATGGCGTGGATCAGGCCGAAGCCGCGGCGAGCCACGATATCGGGCTCAGCGCGACGGCAAGACTGGGTGATGTAGAAAGCCTTGAGTACACAAATGATCGGGGCGTTGGCATTACGGTTTTCAAAGGGTCTCGCAAAGGCAGTGCGAGTACCTCCGATTTTTCGGCGGCTGCATTGAGGGAGGTCGTGGAAAAAGCCTGCTCATTCGCCAATCACACGGCAGCCGATGAGTGCTCGGGACTGGCGGAGGCGGACCTGATGGCAAGTGGCGATCTTCCGGATCTGGATCTCAAGCACGACTGGAATTTGACGGCGGACAAGGCGATCGAACTGGCCATTGCCTGCGAGAATGCGGCGCGTTCATTCGACCCGCGAATCAGTAATTCGGAAGGCGCGACGGTCTCGTCCAACAGTGGCGTCCGCGCCTACGGCAATACACACGGCTTCCTGCAGAGTCTCGCCAAAACAAGTCACAGCGCGAGTTGCATCGTGGTGGGAGAGGCAGATGGCGGTATGCAGAGAGACTACTGGTTCACCACGGCGCGTGATGCAAATGATCTGGAGTCCATTCAACAGGTCGGTGAAAAGGCGGCGCGTCGTACTGTCAATCGGCTTGGAGCGCGCAAGATAGAAACAACCCAGGCGCCGATTCTGTTTGCGCCGGAAATAGCGCGCGGCTTCATCGGGCATGCGATTGGTGCCATCGCCGGCGGTGCGCAATATCGTCATTCGACGTTTTTGCTGGACGCGGCCGGAGAGCAGATTTTTCCAACGTTCCTGCAGATCACGGAACGGCCGCATTTGGAGAAAGGCCTGGCAAGTGCGGCTTTCGATGCAGAAGGCGTCGCAACCAGAAATCGCGACATCGTCACGGACGGTGTGATTCAGGGCTACATCATGGGCTCGTATTCCGCCCGGCGTCTTGGGCTCCAGACAACGGCTAATGCCGGCGGTACGCACAACCTGGTGGTGTCGGCCAATGTATCCGACCAGTCGGAAATTATTGCCGGCATGCAACGCGGACTACTGGTTCAGGAATTGATTGGGCAAGGCGTTAACGGCGTGACAGGGGATTACTCTCGTGGTGCTGTTGGCTACTGGATTGAAAACGGAGAGATTGCCTATCCGGTTCACGAAGTGACGATTGCAGGCAATCTTCGTGATCTGTATCAGCGCATAGCCGCGGTGGGCGAGGACCGGGACCTGCGCGGTGGTATTCGTTGTGGTTCGATCCTTGTGGATGAGATGACTATTGCGGGTGCCTGATCCGGGGAAGCTCTGATCTATTTACGAACCAGCAATTTTTTGAAAAAACCATGCCATGGAATGTTCAACACCGTTATTCGAACGTCGCTCTCGCGCATCCCTGCGTTTCGCAGCGATTCATGAACAGTCCGGGCTAGCGGGCAGCGCTCTTTCCCGGTTCGTCCAGAAAATCGGCCAAAGTTCGATTGCCGGCAATCTCGGATACCGCATTTTCCAGCTGGCTGCCGATGCCCTCGACGCCCTCGGTCCAGGCAGGCGCACGATCCGAACCGGTTTCACCCGCCGAGCGGACGACGTCCAGGATATCCGTGAGGAGTATTCGTGACATTTCACGACCCGGTAACAATTCCTCTTGGTCCGTCGATATCAACAGCCCCGACTTTTCCAGCCCGGTGACGATGGGATTCAGCGCGATGGACGGTATTCTGAGTTGGTCGCTCAATTGCGCGAATGTAAGCGGGTGGCCGGCTTCGCGAAAGGATTGACCCACCAGGTACATGATATTCAGAACCAGCCGCTCACGAATCGAATTGGACAGTCTGGGCTCGCGACGACCGATGCGCAGAAACGCGGGGCGTTGATGATAGAACGCCAGTTGTGCCCCAATGAGAAGAATAAGCCAGTTCAAATACAACCAGAACAAGGTGGTAATGGCGACGGCAAAGCCGGCATAAATCTGTAGTGTCCGCGTGGAATACAGGATAAACGTCGTGAATATCGCGCCCATAGTCGCCCACATGAAACCACCGGCAATACCGCCAACCAAAGCCGATTTCAGTTTAACTTTCGTGTTCGGCATGAAAACGTACATAAAGGTGAATACGCCCGAGATTAGAAAATACGGCACGAGTTTTCCGATGCGCACAAAAGCGGGACCGAGTTGCTCGTTGTTGATCAGGAACTGCACCACCGTGTTGCTCTGGATGGATGTGATCATGCCAATCGCCGTGACCATGATCAGCGGCCCGACCAGCAGGACGATGAAGTATTCGGAGAAGCGTCTCGCGAAACTGCGCGGCTTCGCGACATACCAGACGTAGTTGAAACTCTCTTCAATTTTTTGCACCGCAGAAATGGCGGTATAGGCGAAAAACGCCAGGCCGATGCCACCGAGTACGGACCCTTGTACATTTTCAACCAGCGCAAGAATTTGAGCCGTGATCTGGTCACCCTGCTCACCCAGCGGTGAGAGTAACTCGGCGAGAAAAGGCTCGAGTTGCTTGAAAACGCCAAATCCCTTGAGAATGGCGAAACTGAATGCGAGCAACGGCACTATCGAGAGCAGCGTCGTATAGACGAGGCTCATCGCCCGCATGGTCAGTTGCCCGGATGCCAGGTCACGAATAACCGCATAAAGGTAGCGCAGACTGGTAGCTACGATTCGGCCTGCAATGCCACGGCCGTACAAGCTGTTGTCCCAAACCAGTCTTTCAATCCAATTTGTCGGGCTTGTTGTCATCGGGTTCTTCTTAAAGGGTTGCGCCGCAAGAAACACTCCTCAAGGCTGCCATTATAATTGCTGTGGTAGCGTTTCCCGTGGCGCGGCCCACAATTCCCAAATTCTTATCGTCTGGCAGTCTATAACGGAGGTCCTGTCATCCTGGCGAAAACTTCGCGGTATTTCGCCACTGTCTGTTGCCGTACCGAGGCTGGTAGCCGTGGACCTGGCGCGGTCTTGTCCCAGTCCAGAGTCTCAAGATAGTCCCGCACGATCTGCTTGTCGAAACTGGGTGGGCTGATACCCGTGCTGTACTCACTCGCCAACCAGAACCGCGAAGAATCCGGGGTCAGCAATTCGTCGATGACGAACAACTGTCCGTCGTGATCGAGGCCAAATTCGAATTTGGTGTCGGCAATAATAATGCCTCGCTCCAGCGCATGACTGGCTGCACGTTGGTACATTTCGATGGAGATATCGCGCACCTGTTCTGCGCGGTCTTGACCAATCAACTCACAGGTTTGTTCAAAGCTGATGTTTTCATCGTGATATCCCGCCGCCGCCTTCGTTGCCGGTGTGAAAAGCGTCTCCGCTAGTTTGCCTGCCTGCTCCATTCCCGGCTTGAGTTGTATGCCGCAAACCGATCCGGATCGCTGGTAGTCAAGCCAGCCGGAACCGATCAGGTAACCACGCACAACGGCCTCTATCGGCAGTGGCTGCAGACGCCTGACAACGATGGCACGAGATCGCAGCTGCACCGCCAGAGCCGCATCCTCAACGACAGATTCGACAGGTCGTCCGGTCAGGTGGTTGGGAACCAGGGATTCCATCATTTCGAACCAGAAATTTGAAATTCCGGTGAGCATATCTCCTTTACCGGGCAGGGCATCGGGCAGAACGACATCAAAGGCGGAGAGCCGATCGGTTGTAACAATCAGGAGGTGATCCTCATCGACCGCGTAAAGGTCACGAACCTTGCCGCGACCCAGGCAGGTCAGGGAGGGGATGTCGGACTCATACAGGACGTCGGTTGGCGAATTGATCTTCAGTGTCAGCACCGCTGTTGTGGGTCATACCGTTGAGCAGATCATCGCCTCTGGTGCTTCGCGCCGCAAGCAATCATCGCCGGAAGGCGCTAGCATTAGCCCATGAGCTTACAGGATTGTCGGTGCACCATGAACCAGGCCCCAGGGGAGCGTTAGATGCCTTTTTGGGGCAAGGCCGTCGGTACGTTTGCAGGCCTGGCGACCGGCAAGCCGTGGTTTGCGCTTCTGGGGTTGCTGCTCGGTCATCAGTTCGACCGTGGTTTTGCGGAACGCTTTTCCTATTCGCGAGCCAGTCGCGATAGCGACCAGTTGCAACGACTTCCCGAATACTTCACTCGCGCGCTGTTCCAGATAATGGGCTTTGTCGCTAAAGCGGACGGTCAGGTCAGTGAAGACGAGATTCGTGCCGCCCGTGCATTGATGCATCGATTGAGTATGGGGTCAGCGCAGATCCGTCAAGCGATCACCTGGTTCGATAGCGGCAAGGCCAAAACTTTTCCGCTGTCCTCTACCGTGCGACAGTTCAAACGAGACAGCCAACGCCGGCCCAAATTGCGCGGACTGCTGTTGCGGTTCCTGATGGAAATATCCTTATCGAAATCATCCCTGAAACAGCGTGAGCGCGCCGTTCTTTGGACAGTCTGTAGTGAACTTGGCATCGGGCGGGTCGAATTGGCGCAGCTCGAAGCCATGTTGAGAGCGCAACGTGGCTTTCGCAAGTCGCCCGCAGGAAACGCAGACGCGGCGCGAGTCCGCGCTGCCTACGCGACCCTCGGAGTGCATAGCACCGCTACGAACACGGAAATCAAGCAAGCGTATCGACGCCTGATGAACAGGAATCATCCGGACAAGATTGCCGGATCCAATCCACCGCCCGCCGAAATCGCGGTGGCTGAGAAAAATACACGAGAAATTCGTACCGCGTATGAACTGCTAAAGGCACGCCGCTCTATTCGTTAACCGGGACCCGTTGCTGCATCGCGCGGATTTATTCGATAGAGTTCTATCAACGAGGGCTTTGAGAATTCAGGGGGAAGCAAATGGACGCACAGATCGCGCCATCAATTCTGTCGGCAGATTTCGCTCGTCTCGGCGAGGATGTCAGTGCCGTTCTGGCGGCTGGGGCCGATATTGTACATTTTGATGTCATGGACAATCATTTTGTTCCCAACCTGACCATCGGACCACTGGTGTGCGATGCATTACGGAGTCATGGAATTACCGCGCCCATTGATATCCATTTGATGGTGGAACCTGTGGATCGACTGATTCCGGACTTTGCGAAGGCGGGCGCCAGCTACATAACGTTCCATCCGGAAGCCAGTCGGCATGTGCACAGGACGCTCGGCTTGATTCGTGATCTTGGTTGCAAGGCAGGGCTTGTTTTCAATCCGGCAACGCCGCTGACCTGGCTCGAACACGTTATCGATGATCTGGATATGGTCCTGATCATGTCCGTGAACCCGGGTTTCGGCGGCCAGAGCTTCATCGAGTCGTCGCTGGAAAAACTTCGAGAGGCGCGGAAAATAATCGATGCCAGTGGCAAGGAGATTCGTCTTGAGATTGACGGCGGCGTGAAACCGGACAACATTAGCGAGATTGCCGCGGCGGGTGCCGACACTTTCGTGGCGGGTTCGGCTATATTTGGCAGTGACGACTACGCTGCGACCATCGCAACGATGAAAGCGGAGATTGCTAAAGGCGTCTGATCAGAACTTTCGGTTGGGCCTCGCACCGAAGACCACAATGGTCTTGCCGCTGGCCGAAACCAGACCTTGTTCTTCGAGAACCTTGAGAACACGACCGGCCATTTCCCGGGAACAGCCAACCAGTCGTGAGAGTTCCTGTCGGCTCACTTTGATTTGCAT
>CAYUOY010000053.1:0-23384 GCA_964446495.1 uncultured Woeseiaceae bacterium
TCAAACCACGCTGCATGTTCGCATTGAGGGACCGCTCTCAACGTTACAGAAAGAGCGCAGCGACACAGAATATCTGGACGGGAAATTTTCCTATGTCGATGAATCAGGCGCCAGCCACGAATTTGACCTGAAATTTCGGGCGCGCGGCAACTATCGCCGTCGACGTGATACCTGCTGGTTTCCGCCCGTCAGACTCAAGTTCGATGCCGGGCAAGTGATTGATACTGAATTCGCCGGTCAGAGAATCCTCAAACTGGTCAGCCATTGCAGTCCAAGCCAAGCCAACTTCGAACAACTCGTTTTGAAAGAGCAACTGGCCTACCGTATGTTGCAGTTGCATACGCCGTACAGCTTTCGTACACGACTGCTGAGAATCAGCTGGGTAGACACCGATGAGAAAGACTCAACGACAGAAAAATATGGCTTTCTGATCGAACACAAGAATCAGCTGGAAAATCGGCTGGCTGTCAGCGTTGCTGATTTTTCAGCAACGAAACACAGCAAACTCGATGCATCGCAAGCCGCACTTATCGCAATCTTTCAATACCTGATCGGAAATACCGACTTCTCGCTCATTCAAGGGGCGTCTGGTGAAGCCTGTTGCCACAATGGAATCCTGGTATCGCAAACGGATGGTGCGTTTTTTCCCATCCCGTATGATTTCGACTTCGCTGGCATCGTTAATGCTCCCTATGCCGAACCCAACCCGAAACTTCCTATCAAGAGGGTAACCAAACGCTTTTATCGCGGCAGTTGCTCGGTAAATTCCGAGTTAGCCACAACGATCTCGATGTTTGCCGAACGTCAGCAGGCTGTTTTTGACTTGATCGCGTCGCAAGAGGGCCTGACGGAAAAATATCGAAAACGGGTGCAGAAATTCGTCCAAAAGTTTTACGACGAAATGGCCAACCCGACCCAGGCAGAGCAGTATTTCGCTAAAAAATGCTCTTAGGAAGCGGTTTGCCGAAAGACTGGGTAAGCCAGTCGTCCACTATTTTTGTCACTCGCGGGTGAATCATATAGCCGATCGCGCTATGCGGATTCGACACCCCGTAGCGAATCACCATATTGTAGATACGATAGTCCCTGATGCTGCTTACCTGCCGCTGCTTGAGCATGGCGCTGAAGTCATCGGCAACCGTATTGTCGTGGGAGACATAGTCGTCTTCGGCCGATACGTTATGCCATGCAAGCACATTGGTTGGAAATCGCTCTCTGCCTTTGCGACGCGCACCCAATAACTGCCGTCGCACCGTTGAGTCGCTGAGCGGACAGCCGAGCGTCACCAGCACATCTATTTTCGAATCCCGATATTTCTCCGCGTGAACCGGATCGTGGGAAAGCTGCCAGAGTACGTCGTACGCTACGATTGTCCCCGTACCATGCGCGATCAACATGATTCGTTCGTCGCGATCCAGTGCGGTTTGAATAGTCGTTCTCACGCGCTCCCGCGTCGCCACACTGAGTTCACTGTTCTTCTTCCAGTACTCCCCCAAATCTTTGGAAATGCCGGAGACCAGTCGTTTTTCCAAACCGACAGCCGATAAGAGCGGCGCCAGCAAACTGACCGCAAACTCCTTGACGGACGACTTGCCAGGCAACTTATCGTAGCGGCCAACCCTGAAGCCTTTCTTCCTGTCGATACCCTTTAGTTGGTGCAATGCGCTGGCCAGATCACTGATATCCAGCGTCTCATCGTAGAATTGTCGCTGCGCAGAAAGAAATTCCTTACTTAAATCACTGTAATAGGCGAGGTATTTATTCACCGACGCAAGCAGATCCAGCGACTCCGGACAATCGCTTTGTATGCCGGCCGTCAACGATGCGATAAGGGCATCCAGGTACGGCGGCCCTGCTGGCTTGAAGCCGCACTCATGAACAAAAATAATACTCCGGTCAGAATTTCCACTGATATTTATGATGTCATTCATTGTTCACTGTTCTCGTTCATGTGCGCATGGAACTTATCATAGACTGTGAGCCTTGCGCGCGATTTGCCGCCCTCGTCGGCAACGATCAGTTGCGCGCTCGCCGAAGCCTCTAAACCCTCTGCCTGCCGATGCCATTTTGCCGGGGATAGCATCATAGCGCCAACAAAGCTCCCCTGCCTGTCCATTGAGACCAGGGCATGCTGCCGGGCTGCGACGATCAGAATGTTGCCCGTTGTCGGGTCGATAACGATGCCGGAAGGATTAAATTCCGACGTTTCTATTTTCTCCAGTATCTTTTCCATTGGCAATTCAATTCGCGCGTTGAGATCGACCTCAGTATCGCCTGCCGTCCAGACGAAAACAGAGAGCTTGGAAATATCCGCCTTTTTTCGCACTTTTTTGCATACCAGCAACAGTTGGCTGAGTTCCGGATCCTGCGCCAAACCTTCGATCTCGCACTGCTTGCCCAGCCCGGTATCAATTTTCTCGTACACGACCCGATCACCGTCACCACCGGCGCGAAACTTGAACAGGATACCGTCACTTGTGACCAGAAACAGGTGTTCTTCAAGATAGGCGATGCCTTCAAAGTCGCCACGCAAGATCGGCTTCCCGACGGCAAAGGCCATCACCAGACGCCCGCTGCTGAGGTCGATCTCGTAAATAACGGCCTGCTCGTCATCGACCGCAAACAGTTGACCGCCCGGTGTCAGAGCCAAACCGGAAATCTCCCTCATCCGCGACGGCAGCTTCCACTTTGATAATGCGGCATTCACCGACACGGTTTGAGCCAGGTCGCTGGCCGCCTCATTTTGTTCTGTGCAAGCGGCAAGCAAAGGGAGCAGCAGCAGGGCACGCTGTTGCCACGGTCGGATCAAAACTCAGCACCCGTCAATAGTCGTCCTCAACCCGACTCCGGCGCGTCAGCATGGAAAAAAATGGGCCTGTCAGCACTTTGCCATACTCCAGTTTCCAGATGATGAGAGTGCCGTAGGAAAATGTCATGGAAATAACAGCCGCGACCCCCAGTGCACCGATGCCCGCCGCGAGGCCGATTCCGATCGCTGCAAATATGTACATGGCATGCGCGGGGTTTTTGAGGGAGAAGCGAAACCGAACTGCCGCCACCACGCCAGCAAGACTGAACGCGAGCGCCAGGCTATTGAGGACGATCATCGCAATGCCGGAAACCACCACCGGCATTAATAGAATCGTCTGAGCGAAAGACTGATCCACTTCCCTGGCTCGACTCGTGATGAAATACACCCAGGACACGGGAACAATCATCAGGGCCGCACCCAGGCTGGAGAAAAATAATCGCACTGGCCCGTATGTGTCCAGCACCATATCCTGGGCACTCGAATAAATGGGTTCAAAACTATCGAAATTGCGCTCCGAAAGATCGCTAACACCGCCTATCGGCAAGAATTCCGCCATATGCGGGAATTTGCTGATCACCCCAATAGTAACCAGCACCCAGAACACATAGTAAAAAGCGATCATCACTGCCGGAATCAGAAAGTTTGCCGATTTTCTCATTGGGCTTTTTCCTTTTGTGCTGACTGTCAATCGATCGCCCGAGGGGGAGGCCTGAACGCCACTGACAATACCGCCACCCGATCCGGTTTGCACCTTTTGCTGCCGCTGCGTCCGTTTCAACGCCGCGCGCGTGAACGGCGCTAATGGTACGCTACGTGTCGAATTTTGGCCGGAGTGCGGAAAAAGATGACAAGAGAAGTGCAGTTAGTAGGGATCAGCAATGCCATCGTCGATATTCTGGCACAGGTCGACGACCCGTTTCTCGACAGTATCGGCGCCCCTCGAGGTTCAATGACACTCATCAATGAAGAGCAAGCACGGGACCTCTATCAACGCATGGGACCCGCCACTGAAATGTCCGGTGGTTCCGTTGCCAACACGGTCGCCGGCTTCGCCAATCTCGGCGGTGCGGCGGCCTATATTGGACGAGTTCGGAACGACCAGTTCGGCGATATTTTTGTGCACGACATGCGCTCACTGGGTGTGGACGTAAGACTGGAACCCGCGCAGGACGGGGCAGCTACGGCTCGAAGCCATGTCTTAATCAGTGATAATGGTCAGCGCACCATGCAAACCTATCTGGGCGCCTGTACAGAGCTTGGTGTCGAGGATGTGAATAATGCAACGGTTGGCGATGCCAAGGTTATCCTGCTCGAAGGTTACGTATGGGATATTCCCGAAGGACCGGCACTGGCGGCAGCGGCAATAGATATCGGTCGGGCAACGGGCGCCAGCGTGGCGCTGTCGTTATCCGATTCATTCTGCGTCGAGAGACACCAGGAAGCCTTTATGGCCGCGGTTGTCGATGGCATTGACATCGTGTTTGCGGACGAGGATGAGATCATGGCGTTGTACCAGGTCGATTCCCTTGATGCCGTGCTAGCCGCTATCAAAGGTTCGGCACCAATGTTCGTCATCACTTGCGGCGCGAACGGCTCTGTTGTGGTCCATGGAACAGAAACTGTCGTGCAGGATGCTATTCCCATTCAGGAAATTGTCGATACGACCGGTGCCGGTGATGCCTATACCGCCGCGTTTCTGTATGGCTGGGCAACGGGCGAGTCACTGCCAGAATGTGCTCGCCTGGGAACCTGGTGTGCCACCGAGGTCATTCAGAAACTTGGCGGACGTCTGGAAAAAGAGGTGCTCGACAACTACAAAGCGGGAACGAACTGAGGATGAAAGAGATGCATTTTTACCGACTGCTCATCACCGCGATATTCACGATGCTAACGGCGACGGGCCCATCAATCGCCGCCGATACCGTAGCGCGAGCACATTATCTCGCCAACGAAGGAGTGCTGATCACCCATGGCGATGTCAAGGTGATCTTCGATCCACTGTTTGACGAAAGCTATGGGCAATACCAGCTGGTGCCTAAGAAAATGGAACAGGACCTTTTTGCGGGCGTAGCACCTTTTGACGGTATCGACGCTGTTTTCGTAAGCCACCATCACGGCGATCATTTCGCGCCCGCTGCCATGCTGTCGTTCCTCAAGGCCCGCGATGCCATCAAGTTTTATGCACCAGCGCAAGCGGTAGCGGCGCTGCGTAGTATTGCCAGCGCGGAGGATGAGGCCGTTTTTGAGCGAGTCACGGCGTTCAGTATGGAAAACGGTAGCGAGCCACAAACGATCACGGTCGGAAACCTGTTGATTGAGGCAGTTCGTATACCTCATTCAGGATGGCCAACGCGCTTCAGCGATGTCGAGAACATCGCTTTTCGTGTCACTCTGGCCGACGGTGTTTCCGTCCTGCATTTCGGTGACGCAGATCCAGACCCTGCCCACTTTGCAGACCACGCCGGCCACTGGGACGGTCACGAACCGACGCTCGCGCTTCCGCCGTACTGGTTTTTCGTTTCCGAAGGCGGTCAGCTAATACTGGAGCAGTACATTGGTGCCGAACATGCCATCGGCATTCATGTTCCCGTATCAATGCCGGACGACCCGGCGAGCAGGCCCGCCGAGATACAGGGATTCGATCTCTTCACCGAACCCGGCGAAATACGCGAATTGGGAACGAAGCACTAGCCCGGACTATCCTCCAATCGGATGCCAGGTTGTTTTGACTTCCTGGGTATCACGGACGAAGTAGGGACTCTGGGCAGAAGCGTTCGCCCAGTTTCCGTCCACGCGCGCGATCACCCGCTTCATATTTTCCGCGGCGCTGATCTCCATATCCTTCGCAACCGCAGCATCTCCGTCACAATAGACGATGGCGTTCACGTCCATGTGGGATACGAACTGATCTGTCAATTCCTCACGAAATCCAGTCAGTATATTGACCACACCGGCCGGGACATCGGATGCATGCAGCACTTCGGCAAAACTGATTGCGCATAACGGCATCAACTCGGACGCGAGCACAACACAGGTGTTGCCGCCAACGATCGCGGGTGCCATATTCGAAATCAGGCCCAGCAGACCACTGTCGTCCGGCGCCAGTATGGACACGACGCCAGTCGGCTCCAGCACCGAAAAATTGAAGTGCGACGAGTTGACCGGATTCACCGAACTGAAGACCTGCTGGTACTTGTCTGCCCACCCGGCGTAGTAAATCAATCGGTCAACGGTGGCATCGACCTCTTTTCTGGCCTTGCGCTTACTGACGCCCTGCAGGATTAATTCCGCCACAAACTGTTCGTGGCGCCCCTCCAGCATTTCCGCGATGCGGTACAGGATCTGACCACGCAGGTACGCGCTAGCTGCCGACCAACGAGCGCAGGCTTTCCTGGCCGCAACGACCGCATTGCGGAAATCCTTGCGGCTGCCGCGACAAATATTGGCGATGACCGCTCCCTTGTGATCTTCCAGCGCGAAAAACCGACCAGATTCTGTGCGCGGGAATTTTCCATCAATGTAGATTTTGTAGGTCTTTTCGACCGGCACCCTGGCGCTTGCTTCTACCATGCTCATGCCTCCACCTTCACGTACGCGTCCAGCCCGTGGAGACCGCCTTCGCGGCCCACGCCACTTTCCTTGTAGCCACCAAACGGCGAAGTTGGATCGAACTTGTTAAAGGTATTTGCCCAGATCACACCGGCACGTATGGACTGCGTCATCTTGAAAATTTTTGCGCCTTTATCGGTCCAGACTCCACCGGACAGTCCGTACGGCGTGTTGTTCGCTTTTGTCAGGCCTTCTTCAAGCGTGCGGAAAGTTTGAATAGCGAGAACTGGCCCGAAAATTTCTTCCTGCACGATCCTATTCGATTGCGACACACCGGTGAAAATGGTGGGCCTGCACCAGTATCCACTACCGGGCAATTCACACGAACTCTGATACATCTCCGCACCTTCGTCCTGACCGATCTTCAGGTAGGACTGGATCGTGTCGAGCTGCTCCGCCGAATTAATCGCACCGATGTCGGTATTCTTGTCCATCGGGTCGCCAACGATCAACGTTTCCATGCGCTCGCGCAGTTTTTCGACGACTTCGTCTGCCACCGACTCCTGAACCAGCAATCGCGACCCGGCGCAACACACATGTCCCTGGTTGAAAAAGATTCCGTTGACGATGCCCTCTACTGCCTGGTCAATGGCGGCATCCTCAAAAATGAGATTGGCGGCTTTGCCACCCAGTTCCAGCGTGAATTTCTTACGAGTCCCCGCCAGCGACTTGCGGATAATGCGACCTACTGTCGTCGATCCGGTAAACGCCACCTTGTCGACATCGGGATGATTGACCATCGCGGCACCCGTCTCCCCGGCGCCGGTCACGATGTTGACCACGCCATCGGGCAAACCCACATCCCTGATTAACTCCGCAAGTTTCATGGCGGTCAAGGGTGTGGTTTCCGCCGGCTTCAACACCACGGTGTTTCCACAAGCAAGTGCCGGCGCGATTTTCCAGGCCGCCATCAGCAACGGGAAATTCCACGGTATGATTTGTGCTGCCACGCCCAGCGAACTCGTGTTTCTGCCGGGAAAAGCATAGGCAAGTTTGTCCGCCCAGCCCGCATAGTAGAAAAAATGAGCCGCCGCCAACGGGATGTCGATATCGCGAGACTCCCGGATGGGCTTGCCACCGTCGAGAGTTTCAATGGTGGCGAACTCGCGCGCACGCTCCTGCAACATTCGTGCAATTCGAAAAATGTATTTTCCACGTTCGCCGGCTTTCATTTTCGACCAGGGTCCGTTGTAGGCTTTTCGCGCCGCTCTGACCGCTTTGTCAATATCGACTTCGCCCGCCAACGCCACTGAGCACAGCGTTTCCTCCGTCGCCGGGTTGCTGGTCTCGAAGTAACGCCCGTCTTCCGGTGCGACGAAATCACCGCCAATGAAAAGATCGTATTTTTCGTCGATCCTGATGTGGTCGGTGCTCTCCGGTGCTGGTGCATATTGCCAACCGTCGTTGAAAGCAAGTTTGTTTGTCTGACTATCCATTGGGGTCTCCGGCCAGGGAACCTCTGATTAATTCCGGGCGAGTTCAGAATTGATCAGAGGTTCCCTTCAGTCTTTGGAAAAATAATCGGCGGACTGGTATACACCGGTCGCCTGTTTTTGCAGTTGCATGAGTACGTCGTTGGCAAGCGAACTGGCGCCAAAGCGAAACCATTCAGGCGTCATCCATGCATTGCCCAGGGTTTCGCGCAACATGACCAGGTAGTGGACGGCCAGTTTTGCCGCCGAGATGCCGCCCGCTGGCTTCATACCGATCATGCGGCCAGTCTCAAAATAAAAGTCCTTGATCGCTTTCAACATCACGAAGGTTACCGGCATGGTGGCGGCCGGCTGAATTTTCCCCGTCGACGTTTTGATAAAATCGGCCCCCGCGTGCATCGCCAGCACACTGGCACGACGTACGTGATCCAGCGTGCCCAACTCACCGGTTTCCAGAATCACCTTGAGGTGCGCATCGCCACACGCCTCCTTGACCGCGGCAATCTCATCAAACACAAACCCGAAGTCGCCCTGCAGAAAAGCACCACGTGATATCACCATATCAATTTCGTCCGCGCCCTCCGCGACGGCCGTGTGGGTTTCCTCCAGCTTGATCTTTCGCGATGACATGCCGCTCGGGAAGGCGGTCGCCACCGACGCTACATTGATATTGCGGTCACCCAGTGCCTTGCGGGCCACTCCGACCATCGTCGGATAGACGCACACAGCCGCAACATGTGGCAAGTCCGGCATCGCATCGTGAAGGTGAATTGCTTTCTGACAAAGCTGACGCACTTTGCCCGGCGTGTCCTGGCCCTCGAGCGTCGTCAGGTCGATCATGCTGAGAATCATTTTCAGCGCTTCGATCTTTGACTCTTTCTTGATGCTGCGGGTCTGGAATCTTGCGACCCGCTCGTTAACGCCGACCTCATCTACGACCGTGACCCGACGCAAGTCCGGCATTCTCGATGCGGTCGGCAACACAGATACATTCATTGTCGTGTCACCCGCTCATCCGTACAGTTTCCAGGGCAACCAGAATCATTTCATCAAATGTGGTCTGCCGATCCTCCACCGACAAAGCCTTGCCGTTGACAATATCATCGCTCACCGTACAAATGGCGAGAGCCTCAATGTTGTGTTCGGCAGCAATCGGGTAAATTCCGGCTGCTTCCATCTCGATACCCAGGATATTGTAACGGGCCATGACCTCGAACATCTCGGGCTGCGGCGTATAAAAAAGGTCCGCCGAAAAAATGTTGCCCACATGGTATCGCACCTTATTTTCTTCGGCGGCTTTGACCGCGTTTTGCACCAGCGAAAAAGTGGCCAGAGCTGCGAAGTCGAAGCCGCCAAAACGCATTCGGTTGACCCCTGAATCGGTGCTTGCTCCCATGGCGATCAGAACATCGCGAAGCTTGACATCGGGGTGCGTGGTGCCACAACTGCCCACCCGAATAATACGTTTCACATGGTGATCGCGGACCAGTTCATGGCAGTAGATCGAGACCGATGGAATGCCCATGCCATGTGCCATAACGGACACCCGCTTGCCCTTGTACTCACCGGTAAATCCCCACATGTTTCGCACGTCCGTCACGCGTTGTGCATTGTCGAGAAACTTCTCGGCGATATATTGGGCACGCAATGGATCGCCGGGCATCAGCACCGTCTCGGCGAAATCGCCCAAAGCGGCGTTCATGTGTTTTGTTGTCATTAATATGGTCTTCCAGCGGCCGGTGGTTAGTCATGCATTACTGACGAGCGCGCGTCACGAACCAACTAGTCTACCATCTGGACACCGCGGACATTCCACCATCGACGATCAGATTGCTACCGGAAATCCAGCGCGCCGCCGGACTGAGCAGAAACAACACGGCGTCGGCAACATCTCCGGTCACACCCAGACAATCAAGCGGGACTTTGGCGAGCCATCGCTCCACGCCTTCCGGCCAATCTTCATTGAGACCCGGCCGATCGATCAGCCCCGGCGAAACGCTGTTAAAACGGATGCCGTCGGCACCGTACTCCATGGCACAGGCACGCGTAAACATGATGAGTCCCGCTTTACTGGTTGAGTAGTGGCTGTGCCCGCTTGCCGGATCTGAGCCTTCTATTGAGGCAACATTAACCACCGCACCGGCCATTCGCTGCCCCCTCATCTGTCGCGCCGCCGCCTGTGTCACTCTGAACGCACCATCGAGATTGGCGGCCATGACTTCCTGCCATTCACCATGTGTCAATTCCGGCAATGACAGCACGGGCTGTACCGCGGCATTGTTGACGACACAATCGACTGTTGCTCCACCGGCTATAATTTCGTCAAACAGTTGATTCACAGCGGAATCCTGTTTCAAATCAGCCTGAATCGATATCGCGGTGCCGCCAGCGGCGAGAATATCGTCGACCGTTTTTCCGGCACCGATCGCATCCGAAAAGTAATGCGCGACGATGTCCGCCCCGGCCTCGGCAAGGCGCAACGCGATGGCGCGACCGATAGCGCCGCTGGCGCCGGTTACCAGCGCCCGCGAGCCTCTGAGACTCAGTAATTCATCCACTGGGCAGTGGTTTTTAGCTGCTTTCATCTTCATCCTCATTGCTTCTCGAGCCACGCACATTCACACTGCGAGGTCGATTTAGGCATGCGGAAACCACAATGGCAAATACCGTTATCCGTAAGAAAAACGTTACGGCAGTCCTGACGAGCGAACGTTGCCACATTCGTGAGCGTCTTAACGAACATGCCATACCGGATGTATCCATTGCTGAGACCCGGGTTGAGCCCGGCATCACCACCCAGTTGCACCGCCTCACGGTTGACGAGTGGTACCTGATTTCCTCCGGCAAAGGGTTGATGGAAGTGGCTGAGGAAGCTGCGGTCGAAGTCGGGCCCGGTGATATTGTGACTATTCCGGCCAACACGTCGCAACGCATTACCAATACAGGCGATAGTGACCTGATTTTCGATTGTGTGTGCCTGCCTCGTTTCACGCCCGAGTGTTATGAGTCACTCGAATAACCCACGCACTGGACACCTGTCAGGAAAGCATTCATCTCGGCGTTACTACATCTCAATAGCATCAGAAATGCCTCCCTGGCGATCAACCAGGGTAGCTTCGCGAATCGTTATGAAATTCGATCCGAGCCGGAGCGGACCTTGCTGCCAGTATCTGCAAATCACTCGACCGCTTCGCACTGCGGTACGGGGGAAGGGGTTTCCAGACAGCCGTTCGCCCGCGGAACAGTTGGCGCTGAGAGTGATCGGAAATCCTGCGCGCAAGTATTCAATTTATGTAAAATAAAGCAGCACTTCCAAGCCTTGTCCTGCTAAGGCTTTAACCAAGATCGAGTCGCCGCAATAGCACTGGAAACTGCGGTGGGAATCGGCAAAACTGACGAAATCCCAGTGTTCATCTGGTACCCGTTGGTGGTGTATGTCGAGCTAACGAATAGAACTCGCTGCAGCGAACCAGAATAGGTAATGACCACGATGCAATGTCCAGTGTAACTGCGCGAAGCTTCTGCATATCGGCAGTGAACCAAATATATAAATTGGTTCTTTTTGCGACCCGCGAATGCCGAGTGCACGCATTCTCACAGGGGAGATGGACATGACCAACAAGAAGATAAGCATCCTTGCCAATGGTACCGCTACGCCCGTGGCACTGATATTTGCGCTCGCAGTTCTCGCGGGTACGGCTTCCGCCGGCACAATCGCCGGCTCGGCGCACGATTTTTCGAGCATTAACAACGATGGTCAAATCTGCGTCAACTGTCACACGCCGCACAGCGCCGATACCACAGTAGCGACTGCGCCACTCTGGAATCATGAGGTTACGACCTCCACATTTATTCTCTACTCAAGTCCAACCATGAACTCGGCACCGGGTCAGCCGACGGGCAGCTCCGTCCTTTGTCTGTCCTGTCATGATGGCACGGTCGCAGTCGACAGTTTTGGGGGCAATACCGGCACCGACTTCATTACACCGGGCGACGGGGAATATATTGGCACTGATTTGAGTGATGATCATCCAATTTCGATAACCTACGATTCCGCTCTTGCTAATGCGGACCCTGGTCTCAATGACCCTTCGGCAACCACCGTTACCATCGGTCTCGGAGGCGACAAGACCAATACAGGCACGGTCAGCAACCTGATGCTACCGGCCGATCAGGTGCAATGTTCATCGTGTCACGATGTGCACAATGGTTTCGTGCCACCGGCAGAGCCAGACTTGCTTCTGGTCTCGAGAACCAACAGCAGCATTTGCTTTACTTGTCATAACAAATAGAAATTGACTGCCAATATCGCCGCCGCGAAAACCAGGCCGGCGGCGATACCCGAGGACCCGACAGCGGAAGATCTGGTACGAGGTTTCGGATGAAAAAATACACTGAATGTTCCCTATTGGTTTACGCAGCTATGGGCCTGTTAGTCCTGTCTGGTTGCACCAGTACAGCGCAGATTTCCGAATCAAGTGGATCGATATTCTATCCTGCACCACCGGTACCGGCACGATTACAGTACCTGACCAAGTTCTCCTCGCAGCTCGATCTCGGCGAGAAAAACGACAAGTTTCGGGATTTTGTGTTCGGTGAGGAAACCATTGGCGGGCATCTCGTGCAGAAACCCTACGGACTGGCTGTATTTGAAGGAGCGGTATACGTCGTGGACACGCGCGGCGGTGGCTATGTCGTATTCGATTTCCTCAACTCACGGTCGAAAGCGATTCGCGGTAGTGGCGCCAGCAATATGCCAAAACCGATCAACATCACGATTGGTGCGGATGGCACACGCTATGTAACTGACACGCAGCGCGAACAAGTCCTGGTTTTTGATCGCAAGGATCGATTCGTCAACGCGATCGGCTCGCCGGGTCAATTTCGCCCGGTCGATGTGGCCGTTGCCGGCGATCGGTTGTACGTTTCCGACATATTGCACCATACGATCCATGTTCTGGATCAACGGACCGGTGAGTCACTGTTCAAGTTTGGTTCGAACGGTTCCGGTCCTGGCGAGCTGTTTCAACCGACCAATCTGGCGATCGGGCCGGACGGATCAGTTTACGTTACGGATACCGGCAACTTCCGGGTTCAGGTGTTTTCCCCGGACGGAGAATTTATTCGCAGCATCGGAAAAATCGGCACTGCGGCCGGTCGATTCGCCCGGCCCAAGGGAATAGCTGTGGACGGAGAAAATCGCGTTTACGTCGTTGATTCAGCCTTTGCTAACGTTCAAATTCTCGACTCCACCGGTACACCGTTAATGTTTTTCGGCGAACCCGGTACTGATCCCGGCAACATAAATCTGCCCACGGTCGTCAAGATCGACTACGAAAACGTTGAATTCTTTCAAAAGTATGCGGACCCGGAGTTTCGTCTTGAGTACCTGGTGCTTGTGGCCAGCCAGTTCGGCGTGAACAAAGTTGCCGTTTTCGGGTATGGCTCGATGCGAGAATAGGGCTAGTGCATTGAATAGCCGTTCTCAATCAAACTCATGCACTCCTCGTTTCTTCCACGGCCTCTGCAATTCCGACTCGTGTCTTGCGCAGGCGTTGCTGACCATCGCACTGCTGGCGATGACCGGATTCGCCCGCGCCGATGTACGCGATGCGGAGATAGGCGGTTTTCGATTTACCGATATTAGCGGCTCCACGTCCGCAAGATTCTTGCTGGATGACCGGGCGTATGCAAGCCAGAATTCCAGTAGTAATGCAGAGAAACAGAGGAATCTCGAGGTGGAGTTATTCATTTTGACTCGCAGCTACCTTTACCACCCCGACTTTTTGAACATGAAAATCGGGGGAGGCCCTTTGCTGGTAACGCAGGACTACATTGCAACTGCCGGAACGAACGACACCAGCGAGGCTCTTTTCAATTTTGTGGTGGATCTGAGTTTTCTGGATCAGAAAGCGTATCCGGTGCGCACATATTACACCCGGAACCACCCCTCAATCACCACCAGCCTCGCAGGACGCTTCCTGGTCGAACGGAATCAATATGGATTGAATGCACAGTTGCGCCAGCCAATATCGCCTGTCCAATTCACCTTTGACGCATTCCACATCGACACGATAGGTTCTGGTTTCGACACCCGATTGGACGAGAATATCGACGAATTGTCTCTGACTGGATTCAAGTCGTACCGGAGCGCAGATCGCCTCAGTGTCACATACCGGTGGAACCAGCGAGACTCCCTGAGCGGCAGCCCCGGACTCCCGATCCAGGCGTCGAAAATCACCACCGGCACTACGGATGTATCTGCACGAAACGTGTTCGGCTCGGACGGTCAGCTGGAACTGGTGCAGCAATTGTTCCTGGTAGACCAGGACACGGAAATCGAAGTGTTGACCAAGCTGGAAGATCGTCGCTATTTTGGAAACCTGAAATGGGCGCACACCGGAAGCACGCGCTCGTTCTACCAATACACGGATCAGCAGACGACGCGGCCGGAACAAACGGAAGTCAGCCATCGTTCGCTGGTCGTTGGGGGGAGTCACGAACGCGGCCAGAACCTCATTGTCACCGCTGATGCGACCGTTACCGAGGATCAGGATTCCGCCTTCGATCGACAATTGATGGGCATCCGGAGCAATATTAAATACACTTACCCGACCGCCTTTGGCTCGGTCAGTTTGGGCATGGGCCTCGGCGCTCGCAATACTGATCAGGTCGCCGGGCAGGATCGCGCCCAGGTATTCGATGAATCCATCGTGCTTGCCGGGACCGATCGAATCGACCTTCGCAACGATTTTATCGTGGCGGAGACGATCATTGTTCGCAATGTACCCAAAACACAGGTGTTCGCCGAGGGCATCGACTACCGGCTTGTTACCGTCGGCAGCTCAACTTCGATTCAGCGCCTGGTTGGCGGAAATATCGCCGATGGCCAGACTGTGCTGCTGGAATACGCGTACCTGACGGGCGGCACCGTGAAGTTCGACACGCTCAGTCAAAACTATGTCGCCAATATCCGCTTTCTCAATCATTTCAGCGCATTCGCCCGTTTGAGCGATCGGAGCAACCGCATTGTCAGCGGCGACCCGACAATACCTCTGAACGACGTTCAAAGTTTCGAATTCGGAGGACGTGCTGACTACCCGCTAGGAAATCGGTGGACCATCGGCGGCCAGTATTTGCATACCGATCAAAACGAGGATATTTCTTCCTTCATTCGCGACAGTTATGATGCCTACGCTGAAGTAAGAATGCCGCTGTCCAGTTCATTGCGTTTGATGGTGCACCGGGAAACGATCGAAAATGAGGGATCGGTGGAAGATGTAGACCTCGTCCAGTATCGTGCCAGTCTCCGCAGCCGACCATTCCGTGGCATTATCGTTTCCTGGGACAGCGACTACCTTGAAGATGTCGGGGGGACGTTGTTCCGGGAACGCATATCGCACAACCTGACAGCACAATGGATGTATCGCCAAATGCGTATCATGGTACGTGGCGAGTTCGTTTCAGAAACACTTGGTTCGACCTTGCGTGACAATGCACGCGTAACGGCACAGATACAGAGGTCATTCTGATGCTCCCGCACCACCGGAGTTTTCGTTTCACCTTCATGGCGTTGTCAATCACGCTCATTGCGAGCTGTGCCAGCCAGGCCGTTCTCGATCCGTTTAGCGCGAGTGGACCCGTTTGGCCCGCGCCACCCGAGACTGCGCGACTCCAGTTCGTCGGTGAATTTTCGCAACCGGAGGAACTGGGAATTAAGCCTTCGCTCTGGTCGCGGCTACTGCGCATAACCACTGGCCCGGAACAAAATGCACTCGTAAGGCCCATGTCGGTTGCCATCGCCCAACCTGCCAACATAATTTACGTCGCCGATCCCGGGGCGGGTTGCGTGCACCGATACGATCTGAATTCCGGCCGGTACCGGCAGCTTCGACTGGCACAGGACGTGCCGCTGTTGTCACCGATAGGGCTGGCGGTTACACCGGACGGTCGAGTGTTCGTGACGGACTCTCAGCTCGCCCGGATCTTTGTCGCCGACGCTGACGACAAGCTCCTCACACCGCTAACCCTGGATACCCCCTTGCTGCGACCGACCGGGTTGTCCTGGGACGCAAGCACCAAGGATCTGGTCGTTGTTGACACTGCCGCTCAGGTCATTCGCCGCTACTCGTCCTCAGGGGCGCTTATCGGGGAATTTGGCCAGCGTGGGGAACAGGCTGGCTCTCTGAACTACCCGACATTCCTGTGGCAGGACAGCGACCGTAGTCTTCTGGTCAGTGACTCGCTGAATTTCAGAATTCAGCGTTTCTCGAATGACGGAACCGCGCTGGGGCATTTCGGCAAGGCCGGCGATGCCACCGGCGCACTATCCCGTCCCAAAGGTGTGGCGACGGACAGCTTCGGTCACATCTACGTTATTGACTCACTGTTTCATGCCATGCAGGTGTATGACCGCCAGGGACAATTCCTGCTCGCCCTCGGCGAGCAGGGCCAGGGTCCCGGGCAGTTCTGGTTACCAACTGGCGTCTTTGTTGGTGAGAACAATGCGATTTTCGTCGCGGATACGCACAATCGTCGCGTCCAGGTATTTCGATATATTGGAGTTTCACCATGAACCTGTTGTTCCGGACGTGCCTGGCGCTTCTGATCTGCACCTTCGCGGGGTCCGGCGAAGCAGCAACCATTGTCGGGTCCAGACACAATTTGTCGGCGAGTGGGCCAGGACCGGTAACGTCTAGTTCAGAAACACAGATTTGTATATTTTGTCACACGCCCCATCAATCGTCGCCGGTCGCACCATTGTGGAATCGTCGCTCGCCGGGCCTCAATTACGTTCCCTACTCCAGCAGCACAGCGATTGCCACGCCCGGACAGCCCACCGGTGACTCACTGCTTTGCCTTAGCTGTCACGACGGCACCATAGCGCTTGGCGAAGTACTCAGTCGTAGCAGCGACATCATCATGGACGGCGGCACGGTAACCATGCCGGTTGGTCCGTCCCTGATCGGTACCAACCTGACGCACGATCATCCGATATCGTTCCCGTATTCAGGCACGTTGGCCAGCCAGAATGGCGAACTCAGGGATCCAGGCACGCTGCGGCCCGAATTCAGGCTGGACGCGAATGGTCAGCTCCAGTGCACGACCTGCCACGATGCGCATGACGACCAGTACGGCAATTTTCTGGTCTGGCCCAATTCGCGCTCACAGCTCTGCGTCGAATGTCATCAAAAGACCGGCTGGTCCCTTTCACCACACAACCTGTCGCCATCAGCATGGAACGGTGTGTTTCCGGATCCCTGGCCAACAAGCGATGCAACGACCGTGACGGACAACGCCTGTGGTAATTGCCACCTGTCGCACAGTGCGATTGGTGGACCAAGGTTGCTCCAGTATGTGCTTGAGGAAGACAATTGCGATGCCTGCCACAACGGCAACGTCGCAGCCGAGAACGTCATGGCGGAATTCAACAAGCTCTCGGTGCACCCTGTCGCCGACACTACTCTTGTGCATGACCCGACCGAGCCAGGTACGGTGGTCAACCGACACGTTGAGTGCGCGGATTGCCACGATCCGCACGCCGCACGCGCCGGAACGCCACCGATTAATGGCGTCCTTACGAATGTTCGTGGCATTGATTTGTCCGGCGGCGAAGTCGATCCTGCCAGCAATTCCTACGAAATCTGTTTTCGGTGCCACGCGGACAATGTGAATCCCGGCCAGAACCTGACGCCACGACAACACGACCAACAAAACACACGGCTGGAATTCCAACTTGCCAATCCGTCCTTTCATCCGGTCGCCGGTATTGGCCGAAATCCGGATGTTCCCAGCCTCATCGACCCGCTGTCACCTACATCGATCATCGAATGTACGGACTGTCATGATTCCGATAGTTCCGAATCGGCAGGAGGGGTCGGACCGAATGGCCCGCATGGGTCTGTGTTCGAACCCATCCTGGCACGCCGCTACGACACCCTGGACAATACACCGGAGAGCAGTTCGGCATACGCACTGTGTTATTCGTGCCACAGCCGCAACAGTCTACTGAGTGATGCGAGTTTCGGTGAACACGACAGGCACATCCGTAGAGAAGATGCGCCGTGCAACGTTTGCCACGACCCCCACGGAATCAGTTCGACACAGGGCAACAGTGTCAATAACACACACCTGATGAATTTTGACACGACCATCGTTAGCCCGAACGGGAATGGGCAGTTGCGATTTGTCGACGAGGGAAGATTCTCCGGATCCTGCGACCTCCTTTGCCACGGTGAAGACCATGTCAACGAAAGTTATTGACTGCCTGATATCGTGACCAACTTATTCAGAAACCAAACCATTTGCACCGGAGCCCTGTTGCCTTTTCCGGCACAAGGATCGTTTGTGCTTTTCGCCGTTCTGCTTTTTGCTTTTCTGCCAGGTCATGCTGCAGATGTCTCACCTCACTGGAACAAGTCGGGCTGTGGCACCTGCCACAGCAATCCCGCACCAACAGACAATTCCGATGTCAGGCTTCCCGACTACGACACATTGTGTACGGATTGCCACGGTGAGACTGCCGATTCTGTTTGTCCGCATCCGACCGGTATACCAGCCGGCAACCTTGGGCCATTGCGACTCCCGGAGATTTACAGTACGGCACTGGTTGACGAGCGCATTGTCTGCACAACCTGCCACGCGATTGAATTGCAGTGCACCGGGGGGCGCCAGGAGCACTACCAAAACCCCTCGTTTCTGCGAAACGGTCCATCTCGACGGGGTCGGGGCTGTTTCGACTGTCACGATACAGCCCAGTATGAGAAGCTGAATCCACACCAACTCCATCCGGGCGGCAAATCATCGACCTGCCTGTTCTGTCACGAAGACCAGCCAGATTCCGACGCTGCCACCGAGATCCGATTCCGGCTTGGCGGCGCTGCGCAATGCCTCGGTTGCCACCCGGTTGTACCACATCCGCTTTCGGTGCTTGGCTCAACCGCGACAGATACCTGGACGCACCTAGTAATACCCCCATTCGCCATGTTAGCTCGCATGAAAGCGGCCGAGGATCGGACTGGCGTCGTACTGCCGCTTGATTCTGAAAACAGCTCCATCAATTGCACAACATGCCACAACGTACATGATCCGAACTTACCCGATTACCCGCTACAGACTGAAACAGGTGCGGCCGACAAGTTGCGTATGCGCGATATTTGCGAGGCGTGTCATGACAAGTAGCCGTGGCAGCGCGAACAGGATACATGGCGTAGTGATGCTTCTCGTGACGCTCGTGCTTGCGAATCACGTTTCAGCGGCCGATATTTCGACTGTACCTTTTCGCATCATTCAGGAAATGGGGCTGGAGACCCAGGACCCTTTGGCATTGCCTACGGACGTGGCCGTCTCCAGTAATGGCAACCTGTACGTCGTCGACAGCGGCAATCATCGCGTCGTAATATTCGATTCTTCCGGACGCCGAATCGGCCAGCTTGGTCAACAGGGATCGGGCGATGGACAGCTTCAGGACCCCGTCGGTATAGACGTCGCAGCAGATGGTGGAATCTACGTCGCCGATCGCGGCAATGCTCGAATCGTGAAGTTTTTTTCCGATGGGTCCGCCCCGATATCGATACCACTACAGGCAGACGGGGAAGAGGTTGTGCCGATTGATGTTGCGGTGTCACCGCTCGCCGCCGAATTGTTCGTCACGAGCAATAACAATCATCGCGTGCTCATTTTCTCGAGCGCCGGAGAACTTCTCAGAAGCTGGGGTGGAGAAGGCGACGGCCCGGGACAATTCCGTTATCCCGCGACCCTGACATTGGCGAACAGCAGTGTATTTGTCGTCGACGTACTGAACGCCCGTATTCAGAGTTTCGACTTTAGTGGCGGCTCGAACAAAGTATTTGGCAAGCTGGGTGCGGGCCCCGGCACGTTTTTCCGGCCGAAGGGTGTTGCCGTCGATAAAACCGGTCGAGTTTACGTCACCGATAGTTACCTGGGAGTCATCCAGGTCTTTTCATCCGACGGGGAATTTCTACATGCAATCGGCGACGACGGTGTTCCAACCCGCTTTGAGAACCCGGTCGGCCTGACCAGCTTTGGCAATCGGATTGTTCTCGTACAGATGCTCCCACATACGATCTTGATACTCGAGCCGGAGCCGGAATCATGAAGTACAGGTTGCTCTGCCTGCTCCTCGCTATGGCGGCTGGTCTGAATGCGTTCCAGGCGGAAGATGTCGCCGCGGAGGAAGTGGCGGAGCTTTTCAAGTGCCCGGTCTGTCATACAGACCGGTTGCGAGAAAACAAGCGACGGCGAGCCGTAACGCTGGTACCACACGATCCCAGACCAGTACTGGAGACCGGGAAACAAATGGAAAGCAGCACACCGGCCATGTGCTTTTCCTGTCACGACGGATTCGTCCGGGATTCCAGATCACTTTGGAAACAAGGCCACGAGGGACATCGTATCGGCATGTCACCGTCGGCATCGATCACCTTGCCAAAAAATGATGACGAACCGGTATTTCCCATGAACGATGACGGCCGTATGTATTGCGGAAGTTGTCACTCGGCACATCAGATCGAAGCGGCAGCGAACGTAGGGCCACCGTTCATGAGGGTAAACCCGGTCGACGGCAATCTTTGCCAGGCATGCCACGACGACAAAAAATCGATCAGTGGCAGTGACCATGTACGCGCCAGCAGCCGGCGACGAAAAGCACCCGCCGACTTCGAGTCCCGTGGTGTATGCAGTCGTTGCCATATCGCGCACGATGCGAAAGGCCCCATGCTGTCGGCACGCGAGCCGGGTGAAGGTAATATCCCCGCCAACAAACTTTGTACGAGCTGCCACGAAGACGAAGTGCACCCCTCCGAACACCCGGCCGAGATAGTCGCATGGGCACAGGAATTGCGCGACCCGTTTCGAACGCATTCCGGCGCACCAATGCCGGTTTTTGACTCTCGCGGACTGCAATCCGACAACGGCTCCATCGGCTGCCCCACATGTCACAATGCGCACAGACAACGGGCTGCCGATCTATCGCCCGACCGAGCCGGAAAGTTCCTTCGATTGTCGAAGACTGAAGACTTTCTATGCGCCGACTGCCATGCTGGATCGTCGTTGCAGCGCTACCTCTATTTTCACTACGAGTGAGCGAATGCCTGTCAATCTGAATCAATACGAAAACTACGCACAATGCGGGCCTGACTTCGGTACTTCTACTTATGGTCTTGCGACTGCACTAACGTTACTTTAGCGATGATAAATGCTGACAAAAAATTTGTCCAAGAACCTCAAGAACACTCCGGGAGGCACTCAAAGATGCTAGGTTTCAGCGGAAAATTACGATCGCAACTGGTGGTACTGGTTGGCGCAATTTGGTTTCTCGTCCCGTTGGCAAACGCGGATGTGCTCGACGATATCGAGGAGTGCGATAGCTGTCATGGTGTCGACGGCGTCAGCATCGAGAGCGATATTCCGACCATCGCCGGTGCATCGGCATTCGTGCTCGAAGAGTACATGTATCAGTTTCGTGAAGATGGCCGGCCCTGTCGTGAATCGAAGTACCGCTCCGGCGATACGGACCGTCCGGCTACCGATATGTGCGCAATCGCCAAGGATCTCGATGAAGATGAATTTGCCGGGCTGGCGGAGCATTACAGCGGCAAGACATTCGTTGCCGCCGGGCAGGAATTCGACGCCGCCAAAGCTGCAGCGGGAAAATCGATTCACAAGAAAAACTGCGAGAAATGCCATTCGGATGGTGGCAGTTATGCGGATGACGATGCAGGTCTTCTTGCCGGACAATGGATGCCATACCTAAAGGAATCATTTGAAGACTATGTGGCCGGCGATCGCGACATGATGGAAGACAAAATGAAACAGAAGATTGAGGCACTTGACGCCGAGTCTTTCGACGCCCTTGTTCACTACTACGCGAGCCTGCAGTAGTCGCGGCGCGCGTCAGTATTCAATCTGAAAAAATCCTTCCGACACCAAAAGCAAGACTGAGCGGAGCACGCCATGACTGAGGCTAACGGGAACAAAACAGTGCCAGCAAGCAAGTGGGAAAAACTTTGGCGCAAACCGGTCAGGTGGTTTTATTTTGGTGTCCCGCTCGGTGGCTATCTATTGTTCGTTGTTGGTGTGCTGTTCTGGGGTGGATTCAACACCGTGCTCGAAGCGTCGAGTACCGAAACGTTTTGCATTTCGTGCCATGAGATGAAAGACAACGTCTACGAGGAATATCAGCAGACAATCCACTACTCGAATCGCACCGGTGTTCGCGCCACATGCCCGGACTGTCATGTACCGAAAAAATGGGTTCCCAAGATGATCCGGAAAATGCAGGCGACAGTCCACGAAATTCCGCATTGGATCCTCGGCACAATTGATACACCTGAGAAATTCGATAAACGGCGCCTGTATCTTGCCAAACGCGTCTGGAGCAGTATGGAGCGCACAGATTCGCGCGAGTGCCGCAATTGCCATGAACTGCAGCACATGGACCTCAGCGCTCAGGCACGTACTGCGAGCCGCAAGCACACGCTGAAAAGGCAAATCGAACGCGGAGAAACCTGCATAGACTGCCATCAGGGTATCGCTCACACTTTGCCGGAGGGCTGGGAAGACGAGTTCTGATGGACCGTCTGGTCATCAAGACCTGATCCGGAGACCGTCTGTCCGGACATCCCGTTTCGATGGGTACAACTATCTTGTGCCAACACACCAGGGACGTGGTGCCGAAAATCTGATGTCCCAAATCCTGATCAAGTCGGGTGACCACATTCCGGGCAACATGTATTTCACGACGACGCGATTGCACCAGGAGTTAGCGGGCGGTACCTTTGTGGATGTCATCGTTGACGAAGCGCACGATCCCGAAAGCACGTTCCCGTTCAAGGGCAATGTCGACTTCGATAAACTGGACCAACTGGTACAGAGGGTGGGTGCAGAGAAAGTGCCGTACATAAGTCTTGAAGGTAATGTAAACATGGCCGGCGGCCAGCCATTCTCAATGGAAAATCTCAAGGCACTGCATGTTTACTGCGGCAAGCACGACATTCCGATCATGCTCGACGCAACGCGCACCATTGAGAACGCGTGGTTTATACGTGAACGCGAAGACGGCTATGCAGAAAAATCTGTCCGCCAGATTTTACGAGAAATCTGTGACCTGACAGATGGTTGCACCATGTCCGCCAAGAAAGACGCCCTCGTCAATATTGGTGGCTTCTTTGCCTGTAACGACGAGGCGGTATACCGCCAGGCCCAAAACCTGGTGGTCGTCTATGAGGGGCTGCATACCTATGGCGGACTTGCCGGTCGGGACATGGAGGCCATGGCCCAGGGTATTCGGGAAGCGGTGATGGAAGAGCACCAGGCCGCCCGTATCGGCCAGGTGCATTACCTCGGCGAAAAACTCATTGCCGCTGGCATTCCCATTGTCATGCCAATCGGATCGCATGCCATCTTCATCGACGCCAAGCGGTTCCTGCCGCACGTCGATCAGGATGATTATCCGGCACAGGCGTTGGCAGCGGAGCTTTTCATTGAGTCCGGGATTCGGAGCATGGAGC
>CAYUOY010000054.1:0-23358 GCA_964446495.1 uncultured Woeseiaceae bacterium
AACCCGTACTACAATCCTCCCGCGGGAGCTTTGTTGAGCGGAGTGGAAAACTTTGTGAAGGAACCGCCGGCGCCGGTTTATTTACATTAGCACGACGCCGCTGCCAGTAATATCTCGCTGGATTTGGACCTCCGTTCTCGCGGAAAGCGGACGGTTGCCCGGGCGGGTAACACGATGTGCATCAGACAGAAATTGGCGACAGGCAATATTTCGTCTCACCCGCCCCCTGAAGGAGTCGACGATCTGCTTTTCACTGCGCAGAAATTGCTCGCCGATTGCGCTTCAAATGCCCCGTAAGGAAGTGCCGCTTACGCTTTTTTAACAAACTGTGATTTCAACTGCATCGCTCCGATGCCATCGATCTTGCAGTCGATATCATGGTCACCATCGACCAGGCGAATATTCCTGACTTTGGTGCCGACCTTCACGACCAGCGACGAGCCTTTGACCTTCAGGTCCTTGATGACCGTGACGGTGTCACCGTCTTCAAGGGTATTGCCGTTGGCGTCTTTGACAACGAGGGCGTCATCATCAGCGTCGACCTCAGTGCCGGTCATCCATTCGTGTGCACACTCCGGGCAAACAAACGCGCCTCTGTCTTCGTAGGTAAAGCTGCCGCCGCACTTAGGGCAATCGGGTAATTTACTCATGTCTGTTCTTCTTCTTCTGTCGGTTCCACACCCGGTAGCCAAGCAGCACGGCAAGGACTGACGCGTAAATCAGGGGTTCGCGGATATCCAGTTTTACCTGCCACCAGTAATGCCAGACTCCCAGCATGCCGACGGCATAAATACTGATGTGCAATTGCTGCCAGCGTCGGCCCAGCCGCCTTCTCAGGGCCAATGTTGAGGTGAGCGCCATGGCAAGCAGCAACAGCAGTGCGGTAAATCCTATGGTGATAAAGGGTCGCTCGACGATGTCTTCCAGGATGGCTGACATGAGTAATCCCTGATCAAGGACCAGCCATGCGAGGAAGTGGGTGAACACATAAAAAAATGCGAATAAGCCGATCATTCGGCGGAAGCGTGAGAGCCAGTTCCAGCCAGTCATTTGACGCAGTGGTGTGACGGCCAATGCGAGCAAAATAAAACGCAGCCCCCAGTTGCCAAACCGATCCTGTATTTCCTCAATCGGATTGGCGCCAAGGCGACCGGTGATTTCGAAGGCGTCCGTGATGACCAGAATTGCCGGAATCAGGCAGGCGAAAAATATCAGCGGCTTCCAGACGAAGCGGATTTGGGTGAGGGTGTTCATTGTGAATGCGCCAGCGTTTTAGAAATTTCGCCGCAGATCCAGACCATCGTACAAATGCGCGACCTGCTCACCGTAGCCGTTAAACATTTGCGTCGGCTGCTTCTCAGCAAAGATGCCGGCGCCGATGCGGCGTTCGCGCGCCTGGCTCCAGCGCGGATGGGCTACCTTTGGATTGACGTTGGCATAAAAACCATACTCGCTGGACTGTGCCATTTGCCAGCTGTTGACGGGCTCGCTGTCGACAAAACTCATCTTGACGATGCCCTTGATCCCCTTGAAGCCGTATTTCCACGGTACGACCAGACGGATCGGTGCGCCATTCTGATTGGCCAGTGAGTGGCCGTACAGACCTACGGCGAGAATTGGCAATGGATTGGTTGCCTCGGCCATTGTCAGGCCCTCCCGATAGGGCCATCGCAGACTGCGCCGGCGTTGCCCTGGCATTCTTTCGGGATCGTGCAGAGTTTCGAAACGCACGAACTTCGCTTTTGATGTTGGCTTGAATCGTTTCACGATATCGACCAGCGGAATACCGACCCAGGGGATGACCATGGACCATGCCTCAACGCAACGCATTCGATAGATGCGCTCCTCAAGGGTGTGCGGCTTGATGAAGTCATCAAAGTCGAAAGTGCCTGTGATGTCAGCATGGCCATCAACTTCAATCGTCCACGGCCTCGCCTCGAAATCCTGTGAGTTTCGAATGGGGTCGCTTTTGTCGGTGCCGAACTCGTAATAATTGTTGTAGGTGACGATGTCGTCAATACTGTTCGGTGCCTCTGTGGTACTGAAGTCACCAGGAACGACATCCGCCAATTCGGTCATTGGGCTGTCCGGTACGATGGCACCCAGCGCTGATCCTGCCAACAGGGAGCCGCCCGCAAGGGCGCTGGTCTGAAGAAACCGGCGCCGATTAATGTAGTTTGCTTCGCTGGTGATTTCGGATGATCGAATGTCAGTCGGCTTGCGAATCAGCACAAAGAGTCTCCTTGAGAAGTGGCCATTGTTTAGACCGCGTCTAATAGTAAATTATTTCAGCCGCTTTGTGGTGGAATGCCGGTTCGGGTTGTATCCGCATATCCCCTCGTGCTCTTACGGTTCCGATTTTCGCCAAAATCCGCAAATAAGTACCGAAAATGGACCAAAATTCCTGAAACATACGGATATCAGGTCACCAGCAGATTTACTGCCTGACGACCGACCAAACTATTTGCCGGGGTCGGACTCTAAGAAGTATGGCGTAGGTGCTCGGCGATTGATCGCTTGAATTACTTCCAGCCGACCGCACTACTACGCGATACAGGAGATCAGAATGATCGATCCAGCCATCACTGACATCACCCGTAGCGACGACAAACTGCCGCTTGCCGCGTTGCGCGTGGATATTATTGCCGACCTCATTTGTCCGTGGTGTTTTCTGGGCAAGCGGCGGCTCGACGGCGCGTTGCGATCCGTACATGGGCCATCGGTCGTCAACTGGTTCCCGTTTCAGCTCAATCCGGACATGCCGGAAGCTGGTATGGAATTCGATGCCTACCTGGAGTCGAAATTCGGCACTACAGAGACGATACAGCCGGGTCTCGATTACCTGTCCGAGGCTGGCAAGGAAGAGGGCATTGGTTTCCGCTTCGATCGCATTAAACGGGTGCCTCGTACACTTAGTGCGCATCAACTGATGAACCTGGCGGATCAGGAAGGCGTGAATACATCATTGCTGGCTGATCGTATCCTCAGAGCGTTTTTCGAAGAAGGCCTGGATATTGCGGATCGCGATGTGCTGCTGATGCTCGGAGTGGAAAACGACTTGTCAGCGGCGGCCATCAACAAGGCGCTCGACGACGAGTCGATCCGGCAACGAGTGCTCGGGCTGGAAGCTCAGGTCCGTAAGGGTGGTGTCACCGGCGTGCCGGATTTTCTGATCAATCGGCGTCTGTTTATCCTCGGCGCACAGGAAACCGAGGTCCTGGTCGATGTGTTTGATCGCGCCATGTTCGGTGAGGAAAGCGATCGACCGGTTTCGCCGACATTGAACTAGCAGGCGATTTTCGCCGCCTCTTCGGTCGCGGACTATTTTCCGCTAACCCTTGTATTTTATCCTTGCCGGCGCTAGTTTGCTTCGCAGGATGTGGATGGGGACGAGTAGGCAGATTGGTCCGATAGCAGCGAACGGGGGATAGTGCGAGCCCCGCATCGGAAACTGTCGAATATCACCCCGGAGTCACTGCCCGAAACACCCGGACTGGTGGAGTAGGCGCAGTCGGTCAGCCCCCGATACAGGGCGCAATGAGGCACAAGCGCAGGCTTGTGTAAAACCGGGTGGTACCGCGATTTGGATTGATCATCGCCCCGGACGCAGTGATGCGTTCGGGGCGTTTTAATTTGGGAATTTGGCATTGAAAACCGGATCTGTAAACCATGAATTTTAAAGAAGTTACCGGGCGTTATGACGGCCCCGCACTGGAACAGGAAGTTCTTGAATTCTGGCGCGAGGAAAAAATATTCGAGAAGACGCTGCAACAGTCCGAAGGGCGGCCGCTGTTTACATTTAATGAGGGTCCTCCAACCGCCAATGGCAAGCCGGGGATTCACCACGTGCTGGCGCGCGCCTTCAAAGATGCGTTTCCACGTTACAAGACCATGCGCGGCTATCACGTACCACGAAAAGCGGGCTGGGATACCCATGGTTTGCCGGTCGAGCACGAGATTGAAAAAGAGATCGGCATTTTCGACAAGCAGGAAATCGAAGCCAAAATTGGCGTCGCTGAATTCACCCGGCGCTGCCGCGATTCAGTCATGCGCTATATCGAAGACTGGGAGAAGATGACCGACCGCATGGGTTTCTGGGTCAATCTGGATGAAGCCTATTACACCCTCGACAACAGCTATATCGAAAGTGTCTGGAGCCTGCTGAAGAAGATCTGGGACAAGGACCTCATTTATCGAGGTTTTAAAGTGGTGCCTTACGACCCGCGAATTGGTGCAACACTGTCCTCGCACGAACTGGCGCAGGGCTATCGTGAAGTCGAGGACCCGTCCATCTATGTCCGCTTTCGCGTGCAGGGGGAGGAAAACACTTCGTTTCTGGTCTGGACAACGACACCGTGGACATTGCCATCGAACCTGATGCTCGCGGTCCACGAAGACATCGACTATGTCTATGTAGATGCCGAAGGGGAAACGCTAATTCTTGCCGAAGCATTGCTGGGAGAAGTGCTCGGTGACTTGCCGCACAAAGTGATTCGAACGGTTAAGGGTGCAGAGCTGGTCGGCCTGCGCTATGAGCGTTTGTTCGACTACCTGGAGGTGGATGCAGACGCGTTTAAAGTACTCCCGGCGGATTTCGTCACTACCGAAGATGGCACCGGTATTGTTCATTGCGCGCCAGCCTACGGCGTTGACGATCTGGCACTCGGCAAAAAGCACGATCTGCCGGTGGTTCACGGCGTGGGTCAGGACGGATTGTTCCTGCCGGAGGTAGAGCCGGTAGCGGGCCTGTTTTTCAAGGACGCCGACAAACCGCTGATTCGCATTCTGAAGGAGCGCGGACTGATGTTCCGGGCCGAGCGTTACAAGCATAACTATCCGTTCGGTTGGCGGACAGGCGACCCCATCATCTATTACGCGAAGAACGCCTGGTACATCCGTACCTCGAATTTTCGTGATCGCATGGTCGAGCTCAACAAGACGATCAACTGGGTGCCCGAGCACATTCGTGACGGTCGATTCGGCAACTGGCTGGAAAACAATGTTGACTGGGCTCTGTCGCGGGAGCGTTTCTGGGGCACGCCGTTGCCGGTATGGACCGATGGCGAAGAGGGTTATCTGTGTATGGGCTCTGTCGCTGAGCTGGAAGCGCTGACGGGTCAGGACCTTACGGAGCTTGATTTGCATCGACCGGCGGTCGACAAGATCACGTTCGAGAAGGACGGCAAAACCTGGAAACGGGTGCCCGAGGTCATCGATTGCTGGTTCGACTCCGGTGCCATGTCCTATGCGCAGTGGCATTACCCGTTCGAAAATGAGGAGACGTTTGGCGAGCGTTTTCCGGTGGACTACATCTGTGAAGCGATCGACCAGACGCGTGGCTGGTTTTACACCCTGCACGCCATCGCAACACTGGTCTCGGATAGCGTTGCCTACCGAAATTGTATCTGCCTGAGTCACATCGTCGACAAAGACGGCAAGAAGATGTCGAAATCTGTCGGCAATATCGTCAATCCCTACGACGTATTCGATACGGTTGGCGCGGATGCCTTGCGCTGGTACTTTCTCGCGCGTTTGTCTCCCGAGGTGCAAAAGCGAATCTCGGTCGAGATCGTGGCGGATGTTGCGAGTTCATTTATCAATACACTGTGGAATACCTACGGGTTTTTCATCCTTTATGCACGCCTGGATGACATCGATTTCACGGCGGAATTGCCGCTTGCTGCGCGGCCGGAAATGGATCGCTGGGCGCTCGCACTGATGAACAGTACGGTGCGCCAGTGTACCGAGGCGATGGATCGCTTCGATGCGAAAGCGGCGGGCGAGGCGATCGAATCGTTTGTCGACCAGCTCAGCAACTGGTATGTACGCCGCAACAGGCGACGGTTCTGGAAATCGACGGACCTCGAAGACAAGCGCTCTGCCTATCTGACACTTTACGAATGCCTGAGCACTGTGAGTCGTCTGATGGCGCCTTTTGTACCGTTTCTGGCGGAAAACATGTATCAGAATCTGGTTCGCAGTATCGATGCAGACGCCTCGATGAGTATCCATATGGTGAGCTGGCCGGAGGCGGACCCGGCACATGACGATGAGCAACTCCTGTTCGAGATTGGGGTGGTGCAAAAAGTAGTCGGCCTGGCCCGCGCCGCGCGTGGCCAGTCCGGTGTGCGTACCCGTCAACCGCTATCACGGCTCCTTATCCGTGCGCCGGACGATGCTGCCGCGCAGGCGCTTGACCGGCACCAGGAGCAGATCCTGGAGGAACTCAATGTCAAAGCGATCGAATTCATCGCGCGCGATGCTGGCCTGGTCAACTACCGCATCAAACCGAACTTGCCGCGCATCGGCAAGCGTTTCGGAAAACTGATTCCGGCGGTTCGCGAGGCACTGAATGCGGCCGATGGTGCGGCAATAGCGGGGGCGGTAGCCGCCAATGAGTCGTTTTCCGTCGAGCTTGGGGATCAGACCATTACGCTGGACGCCGAAGACGTGCTCATTGAAACCAGTTCGGCACAAGGCTATGCCTGCGGTGAGGATGGAGGCTATCTGACAGCGCTTGATACATCGCTCAACGACAGTTTGATTCTCGAGGGGCTGGCTCGCGAGTTGGTGCGAACGGTGCAGGAGGCGCGCAAGCAGGCGGGTCTGGAGGTCTCTGACCGGATTGTTCTGGGAGTGTCCGGGTCCGCTGGAGTCGAAGCCTCGCTGGCCGAGCACCGGGACTTCCTGATGGCGGAGACGCTCGCCCTGGAATGGGAGGTCCGCCAGACTGAGCCGCTATTCAAAGAGGAGCGCTCGCTGGACGAGGAAGCGTGGTCGATTGAGATATCAAAATGCTGACGGGCTTGCGCGGACTTCCACTCATCTGCTATAAGAATACGACGCAGGTGTTTGATTGACCAAGAGTACTCAACCGGAGGATTGACGAGGCAAAGCCACGGACTAAAGGACGAAGTCTGCTTTAAAAGCGTAATTGAGCTGCTGAGAGGTGAAAAAAGCGGCCACTAAAATAAAAACGCTGGAGTAAAAATGTACCACCACGTTGAAAGTTTTGGCGCCGCCGTGTCGGCGCTAGTGAGCCATAATAATATAAAACAAAGACTTATAGAGGCTTACGAAAAGAACCTGGCGGGGATAGCGGAAGACGATTTGCCCACTGCGGTGCGGCAGGCGTTCTCTGATCTCCGACAAAAAATGAATGCTGTTGCGCCCTCGAATGGGGAGGGCCCCATCTGTGCGTCGGTGCGCAAGATGTCGATGGAGCAGGCCGATCAATGCGCGCAAATGATGGTTGATCTGTGCAGTGCGATGATTCGATACAGTGACAACGTCCAGGAAACATTGCCGCTGGATACGGCGGACCAGGCCACTGTGCCGCCATTTCTGGTCAAATCCGGCTGAGCTCGATTCTGCCGCTAATCTTCTGCAACGATGGGATAGAAGATGTGCGTAATGAGCTCCGACTCGGCGGTGCGCGTTGGATCACTGACGTAGGATTCCCACGCGTCCCCATTCCTCTCAATTCCATGGGCGGCGAGATAGGCCACAATTTTGTTGTGGGTCTGCCCCAGTTGCAGATAAGAACCCTGATGTATGGCACGAATGACCGGTCCCTCATAAGTTCGCCCGAGTCTGATTGAGTCCTCGATACGCGGTGTATCGGGCGTAATGCCGCGGACTGGAATGCCGGCGTCAAAGCGCAACTCTGAGCCATCGAAGGCACGACTGATCGACAGCGGTGCCCCGGCTTCCTGCAAGTCATGGTCGTCGATGTATTTGAGGACGCCGAAGTACGCATTGCCCAATGCCTCCGATATGGCGGCGGCCAGCGGCTCACTGGAGGTTTCCGTATAGACAAAATCGGTGGCCTCGACAAGACGCTGCTCAACCTGCAATTCCTGAAAGTCAGTCGGTGGCAGACTTTCAGCCATCGCTTTTAGGTTCCGGAGTCCCTGCTCCAGATCCTGACCCACAATGCCATCCAGTAATAATCCGTAATAGCGACCAAAAATATTGCGGCCGAAGTCACTCTCGTATCGCCAGGACACCGCCGTACCAGTGTCCGTTGCCGTCAGATGAAAGGTTGCATCAATGTCACCTATATTCTGCAGGACCAGGCGGACGTTGATTTGCTGCAGCGGTTCGCTCAGCGTGATTATCTGCGACCCGTTGCCTATGATGTTCCCGCTCCAGGTCATCGCGGCGCCGACGCCACGCCGTGGTCCGCTGATTCCGACGCGGGCATTCGGATCCGATGCGAGCATTTGTGACCATTTGTTGACCTGGCGAAAATCATTAAGTAGAGCAAAAACCGTCGCACGGTGAGCATCGATGCTCAATGTTCGTTCGACGCGGACCGTCGATGGCAGGAAGACGCCGACTGCGAACAACAGGAAACAGATGCCGCCAACAAAGAAGATAATTTTTCGGTTGAAACTCATCAAAAGACACGCTGAACGACAATGGCCGGCAATTCTGGCATTGCTAAGGTGATGAAACCAGTGCAACAGACCAGCCGTGTGTTGAAAAAACCATCCGCGGTACTCGCTGGCCTGTGCGATAATTCGCTCATATCAATATTGTCGTGTGGAGATTCCGACGTGAAAATGCTTACCCGAATGCGCCGTCCGGGCGTATTTTTGTTCCTGCTAACTTTGCTGGCCGGTTGCAACCAGGCTTCGGACCAGGGAGTAGACAGTGCCAGGACGTCTACGCCGCCGGAGACGGCAACCGAGGCAAGTATTGCGGCACCACGACCGGATGTTTACGCGGAATTCAGGTTGACTGCGGACCTGTCCGACTTCAGTGACAATCAACGCGAGATGATTGGCCTGATGATTGAGGCATCGCAGATTATGGACGACCTTTTCTGGCGTCAGGCCTACGGTGACGACTATCAGCGCTGGCTGGCCAGCATTGGAGTCGATGCAACACGTCGTTTCGCGGAATTGAATTACGGCCCGTGGGACCGCCTTGATGATGAGGCACCCTTCATGGAGGGTGTGGGCGAAAAGCCGCTCGGTGCCAATCTATATCCGCGGGACATGACGAAAGAGGAATTTGAGGCGGCAGACCTCGAGGGCAAGACCGGCCTCTATTCGATCCTCCGTCGTGACGAAGACGGCGCTCTGACAGTCATACCCTTTCACGTCGAATACGCGAGCGAGTTGACAGAAGCGGCGGTTCTCCTGCGGCGGTCGGCCGAGCTGGCGGAGCATGAAGGGTTTGCCAATTATCTCAGATTGCGTGCGGACGCTCTGGTGAGCGATGAATACCAGGAAAGCGATTTCGCGTGGATGGATGTAAAAACCAATCCCATTGAACTCGTCATTGGTGCGATCGAGACTTACGAAGACAGATTGTTTGGCTACCGTGCGGCCTACGAATCCTATGTCCTGATTAAAGACCAGGCATGGAGCGAGCGTTTGTCTCACTTCGCGCAGTTTCTGCCTGAGTTACAACGAGGTCTCCCGGTACCGGAGATCTACAAGACCGAGACCCCGGGGACCGATTCAGATCTGAACGCTTACGATGTTATCTATTACGCCGGGCACAGCAACGCCGGATCGAAGACGATTGCGATCAACCTGCCCAACGACGAAGAAGTGCAGTTGCAAAAAGGCACACGACGGTTGCAGCTCAAGAACGCGATGCAGGCGAAATTTGAGAAAATACTTGACCCTATCGCCACAGTCCTGATTGCCGAAGAGCAGCGCGACCATGTGACATTCGATTCGTTTTTTGCCAATACCATGTTCCATGAGGTGGCCCACGGGCTCGGCATCAAGAATACTATTGATGGGGCAGGCACGGTGCGCGAGGCATTGCTTGATGTGGCTTCAAGCATGGAAGAAGGTAAAGCAGACATTCTCGGTCTGTACATGATCACGAAACTGCATGCCGCCGGAGAGTTGGGCGACATTGATTTGCACGACAACTACGTTACTTTCATGGCGGGGATTTTTCGTTCGATCCGTTTCGGTGCCAGCAGCGCACACGGCAAGGCCAACATGGTCCGTTTCAACTTTTTCGAGGAGCATGGCGCGTTCGTACGCGATCCCGAAAAGGGCACTTACAGCGTCGATTTTGAGCGCATGGAAGAGGCTATGGGGGCCTTATCCGAATTGTTGCTGACGTTGCAGGGAAATGGCGACTATGAAGGGGCACGTGCCCTGACCGAAGACGGTGTCATTAGTATGCAATTGCAACAGGATCTGGACCGGCTGACGCAAGCGAATATTCCGGTCGACATCGTGTTCAGCCAGGGTGTCGGCGAACTGGAACTCGATTAGGGTCTGAATCTTTTCAGATGCCAGTCGCTCAACGGCTGGCCAGTTCTTTTTTATCGAGAATCGCGATCTTACTTCCGAACAGGGTCGAAAAATACAGGAAATCGCGCGTCTCATAGACGCCGGTGATGGCAGGAAAGCGTGCGGAGGTATCCTGCAGATTCATAAGGATTTCACCATCGCCGTTGATGCCGATAACGTGTGACGAGGGTACGGCTGCCGGTCGGATGAATGCCGGCAGGCGTTGCACGATTTTGCGGCGAAAAGGACTATTGGACAAGGCGTCGATCATCTCGTTTCTTGGTGCGACAAGGCCGATCCAGAAGCGATTCGCGAGACCGTTGTTAAGGTTGTCGGGAAAGCCGGGGAGATTCTCCAGGATGACCTGGCTGCTACCTGCTTGCGGTCCCTGGAGCCAATGGCGCCATACACGGTAATTCGCAAGTTCATTGACCAGCAAATACTGCTGATCCTCGCTTATTGCAATGCCGTTTGCATAGTTGAGATCCTGCATAATGTTGTTCGTCAGGCCAGTCGCCGGATCGTATTCGAATACGTCACCGTGACCGCCGTGCTCCAGGATATCCAGCAAGCTGGCTTCATAGGTGCCGCCCGAATTCTGTGGTGTGAATTTGCTGGTTGCCTGAGTGACGTAAATCTTGCCGTTAGCGGCAACCGCCACATCATTGGGATACACCAGCGGGTGGCTCTCGGTCCTGTCAAACAACAACTCGATTTCGCCGGACGGTGACACGCGTTGCAGACCGAGCATCGAATTGGCCACCAGCAGGTTTCCGGCCGCGTCAAATTCAAGGCCGAGGGGTCGGCCGCCAACGTAGACAAAGGGTTCTGGCGGCGGACCGCCCAACTGGAAGCGGATAATGTCGCCGCTCACTGTTGACGCATAAATTAGCCCATCCGGACCGCCGGCAATATCTTCCGGTCCTTCGTAGGGAGCAATATCGATGATCTGTGCCGCGGCGAGTCTGTCGTTGGGAGCAAAAAGCCCGACCAGACCGCGGTTCTTCGGCGCGTTCCAGGCAAGCGGTTCGATCGAAACTGGCCAGAACAACAGGTACAACGCCAGCAAAGCGATCGACAGCAGCAGGATACGGCTCATTGAAAAGCGCATCGTCATTCTGCAACAGCCCCTGGCACGTAATCGCTAGCCGGATTTGCCGACGATCTGCAGGAACTCTGCGCGCGTGCGCGCATCTTTGCGAAACGTGCCCAGCATCTGACTGGTGACCATTGATACGCCCGGTTTATGGACTCCGCGTGTGGTCATGCACTGGTGGGTCGCCGAAATGATGACGGCACACCCTTTGGGCTTGAGCACGTCCTGAATGCAGTGCGCGATTTGCGCTGTCATTTTTTCCTGAACCTGGAAGCGACGTGCAAAAGCCTGTACAACACGCGCCAGCTTGCTGATACCGACAACCTTGTTTGCCGGTAGATAGCCAATATGGGCTGTGCCGATAATAGGTGCCATGTGATGCTCGCAATGCGACTCAAACTCGATATCGCGCAGTACGATCATTTCATCATAGCCTTCGACCTCTTCGAAGGTGCGCTTGAGATAGCGGACGGGATCTTCGTCGTAACCGCTAAACCAGTCCTGATAGGCTTTAACCACTCGCTTGGGAGTGTCAATCAGGCCCTCACGATCCGGGTCTTCGCCGGCCCACAGGAGCAGTGTCCGCACGGCCTCTTCGGCTTGCTGGCGACCCGGTTTTCGGTGTTTTCTGGTGGGGGCTTTTTTCTTCAAGAATGACTACTGCCGGCGGCTGACTCAGACTGCCATGATATCGCAAAACACCCGGCCGTCGACACCCTGGACGCGTCCCTGCTTCGCGATGAAACTCAAATCGACCGTGTGTCAGCCTGACGCAAGTGCCGTTGGACAGCTCACTCCGGTGCCTCCAATGCCGCAGTAACCCCCGATATTTTTTGCCAGGTACTGCTGGTGGTAGTCCTCGGCATATATGAAGTTAGTCAATGGTTCAATTTCGGTGGTGATCATGCCAAACCCGGCATCAGTGAGTTTTTCCTGGTATGTCGAAAGCGATTTTTCCGCGGTAGCCAACTGTTCGGGCGACGCGGTATAAATTGTCGATCGGTATTGTGTGCCGCGATCGTTGCCTTGTCGCATGCCTTGCGTCGGATCGTGGGCTTCCCAGAATATTCGCAGCATCTCATCTCGACTCAATACGGTCGGGTCGAACACAACCAGGACAACCTCGGCATGTCCTGTGGTGCCGCCACATACTTCTTCGTAGCTGGCCGTCGCCGTTTTGCCGCCAGCGTAGCCCACGGCCGTCGTAAAAACGCCATCGGTTTCCCAGAAAATTCGCTCCGCACCCCAAAAACAGCCCAGCCCAAATACGATGGGTTCCAGATGCGAGGGGAACGGTGGATGCAGGGGATTGCCGTTGACGAAATGCATCATTGCCCCGGCTAGTGCGTACTCAATTCGGCATGGTGCGAGCCGACTACGGAGCCGCTGCTGCTTGCCTGGCGTATCGGCGTGGCTTGGTAGCGGCTGCCCCGGCGTGTTCGGTCTATGACGCCATCGGCGGTCGAAAACTGCACGGCAATGGATTGCGTGCTGCCCCACTCGACGGCCCGATAAACCGCAAAGTGCAAATGCGGTGTTGTCGTGTGTCCGGTATTTCCCGATAGCGCAATTTTCTGCCCTGCAAACACGTGCTCGCCAACGTCGACCAGTGCCCCGTTCTGTTGCAGATGGTAGTACTCTCCGGTGGTGCCGTCACTGTGGAGGATCACGACATAATTGGCGTGTGCGCCACAACCATCACGCCAGCAACCCACCGAATTCGATTCCTCCGTTCGTGCCACGATGCCATCGCGTGCCGCATGTACCGGCGTTCCTTCTGGCATCCAGAAATCGGTCGCAAATTGCTCGAGCCCGGTATGGCTGAATCGTGACCCGTAACCCTGAATGACCCGATAACTCTTGCCGCTCTCATACGGCAATCGATACTGGTAGTCGTCGTCATGCACGGAATCCCGATCGCCCACCGTCCAGTCATAGTCGTACTGGTACTTTCCTTCAACATCTTCCTGGAGGTTGCGTAGCGTCATGATCACGTGAGACTCGAGCGCACCGAGTGTTCGCGTTACTGTTTTCGGTCCATCCGACGCCATTTTTTTGGTGCGCACGCGCAGTGTATAAGTCAGCGGGTAGGGGCTCAGGTTTTCAGCGCGCAATACGACCCGATCTTGCCGCCTTTCCTCTTTGATACAAATGAAGTCCTGATCACATTTGGCGTTTTCGACGGACCAGGCGAGTTGACTACCTGAGGCCAGAACGAGTATCGCGACGGTTCGCAGAAAACGGTGGATCGCGCGACGCCGGCTCATGAGTCGGTCAGGGGTTCCTGGTTGGACGCCGTTTTTTCGGTCGCTACGTCTTCTTGTTCATCAATTGTCTCGAGGTCTGAGTCACGGTAGAAAAACTCGTGACGGAAGGTCAGGTTTTTGGTTCCCTGCACGGTGCCATCAAGGATGCGCGGCCGGTGAACGATGAATCGCAACTCCCGGCCGATTTGCTTGTACAGATCATCCAGCCCCGGCGGGTCGGCTTCCAGCAAACGTACTTTGGTCGGACGTCCGTGGGTATTTACGTCATATTCAAACAATACCGTGCCGGTTCGATAGCCACTCGGCCTGGCACCGCCGCTGGCGGCGGACGGGTCGTCGAGTCTCTTGGGCGGAAATACATCGCGCAGTAACTGGTTTGACTCGAGCAGTTCTCTGCGCATTCCCAACAACGATTCATCCACGGACAACATATTCCATACATCCCGATAGACACCCTGGGCCCGGTTGGCATGCTCCGTCATGATGTAGTAGTCCCCCAGCTCCAGTTTGGTATCAATGCGCAATTGCAGCGTTGCTTCCGGGTTTCGTTCTGCAATTCGAACCGCTCGCTTGAGATATGGATCGCCACTCGAAAACGTGGGCTGGGCATTGGCAGGCAAACCGCTGTATACCACCGACAAATAAGAACTCGCCAGATTCGTGAGCGGCTCGATGAGCGCCAGACTCTCCCGACCCTGGTCCTTCTCGATTACGCCGATGATTCGTCGCCAGGTAAAACGCTCCTGTTCATACATCTGCATGCGATGCTGCCAATCCGCACGCGTTTCCAGTGCGGGAATTATCGCCAGACTGTCTTTCGAAATATTGCGTGCCTGAAGGTAATAAATTCGCTTCTGAATTTTGACCGCTTCTTTCGTTTCACCCACCGAGAGGTAAATTTCGGTCAGCGACATCAGTGTCTCGATCTGCTCCAGGTTATGTGGCCCCTCATTGACCTGACCGATATGAATGGCACGGTCAAAAGCCTTCGTCGCCAGGTCTGGCCGACCCGACGCAAATTGTGCCGCGCCCAGGCCACGTAACGGATTGACGAGTGCACCACTCAATCTGTCCTCAATACGTTCGATGATGCCGATGGCTGCGGTGTAGTTAAGAATGGCCGACTGGTAGTCTTCCATGCCGTGTTGAGCGACCGCCAGATTGGATAGTGAGGTCGCTGTTTCGCGGCTGTCGAGCCCGTTAACACTGATGGACAGTTCGACGATCTGCTTTGCCAGTGTATCGGCCTCATCGAAACTTGAATCCAGAACGGCTTCCCTGAAAGACGAGAACAATCGCTTCAGTTGTTCGTCGTAGGATTCGATTTCCGCGACAGGCTGTGTTGCCGCGTCGTGCAATAAATCAATTGCATCATCGATGTACGTCGTGTCGGGCGCCGTCTCTCGTTGTTGCAGTACGATAGGCTCCAAGCCATCCGGAGTCGGTTCTTCGTCCTGGGCATTGGCGGTCACGCCCGTTCCCAGCAGGCAAAAGCATGCAAACGCATACGCAACGGCGTCGGCAATCACGTGCTCATGTCTTGGTGTTGTCATTGTTGGCATTCTTGTCACTTGCTACACATTGTGACTGCGTGAATCCGCATAAGTTCTTGTCCGGTCGCTAACAGTCATCCGATTTCACTATACAGTTCCACCGCCTTTTCGTGTAGACATAGTGACAATACCGGATGCGGTCTGAATGATGTCGGAATTGCCAGCGATAGCTCCCTAAAAAGCCAACATATTCAAGAGCTTCATAGCAACGGACAGACGCTCGAGAAGCATAGTGGCTGTCATAACGCAGAGGTGCGCAGACGGCTAGTTGAGCACCCGGTAACCTCGACCGCGCAGACAACGTTTGAATACCATTTGCCGATCAAAATCGGCATCCAGTCCGGAGCGGGTTGCGCCGTAGATGGCGCCGTAGGCCGCGCCGTCGGCTACGTCGCCACTAATTGCCCCGGTCGCGGCCCCGATGGCAGCCCCGCCAGCGGCGCCCTTGGCCGCACCAGCCTCAATGCGGACTTCTTCGCTATAGCCTTCGCATTCGGCCCAGTCTCGCGCCAGATCGGCTTCATTGACACCTTGCATGTCAATGATCGGATCAGGATGGGCGACACAGCCTGTCAGAATTCCGCCAAAGACGAGGCCGAAGATGAGTAGGGTTACTTTCTGCATGTACCTGCCTGAGCTGCAATAGGTTGAATCGCATTGTACTCCGTCAACCTGAACCACAGCTAAATCACGCCAGTGAATGGCTGACAGGGTATATAATAGATAACGATAGCGCCTCGAATGCGTTGACAGCTGGAAACAGAAAAGCAAAAAAATCATGTCCACTGCCGCACACGAATCAACCGCCAAAGCAATACTCTATGCCTTTCTCGCGAACGCCGGGATCGCGTTGGCCAAGACCTGGGCCGCCTGGCTGACAGGCTCGGGAAGCATGCTCGCCGAAGCCATTCATTCTTATGCCGATACCGGCAATCAGGTCTTGTTGTTCCTCGGCCTCAAGCAATCGACCCGTCCCGCCGACAGCAAACACCCGCTGGGATATGGCAAGCTGAGCTACTTCTGGAGTTTTATCGTCTCGATGCTGTTATTCAGCGTTGGTGGCTTATTTTCCGTTTATGAAGGTTTGCACAAGCTGCAAAATCCGGAACCGTTGTCGCAGATTTGGGTGGCGCTCCTGGTGCTGGGTTTCGCCATTGTTCTCGAAGGATTTTCCTTGCTGGGCTGCTTGCGTGAAATCAGTCGGTTGCGTGGCGAGCGGCCGTTTCGAGAATGGTTGCGTCACACCAGCAACTCCGCGCTGGTTGTTGTGCTCGGCGAAGACCTGGCCGCGTTACTGGGATTGCTGCTGGCCTCCCTGTTCCTGAGCATTGCGGCACTGACCGGGAATCCGATCTACGATGCCATTGGTTCGATGTGTATTGGACTGGTGCTGCTGGTCATTTCAGTGTTCCTGTCATTACGGGTTCGCTCACTGCTGGTGGGTCGTTCAGCCGACCCGATCGTCCTGGAGGTCATTGACACCGTCATTGAGGCTGACCCGGATATCCAGCTTGTCTTCAATCTGATCACTATTCAGTTGGGTCCCGATACCATGCTGGCAGCGAAGATAAAACTGCGCTCAGGTATCAGTCTTGAGGAGGCGGTTGCCACAATCAACAGACTGGAGAAACGACTGAAGGAGAAGGTGCCCGGTCTCAAGTGGAGTTTTGTAGAGCCGGATATTGAGGACTAGCAGCCCGTCGAAAACACCATGGATGGTTTTTTCAACAGACTGCTAGTGTGACGCCAGCGCCATTGCCAGTATCAGACCAAGGCGCGACCTGACAAGATCAGGTCGCACACATCGGCTGAAAAATTACGCCTCGCTCTTGATTAAGTGCACGTCCTGCTGCGGATAGGGGAAGCTGATTCCTTCCTTGTCGAAACGTTTCTTGATGGCCTCTGTCAGGCCGAAATAGACGCCCCAGTAGTCCCCTGCATTGACCCAGGTTCGGACCACGAAGTTGACGCTGCTATCGGCGAGTTCCGACACGGCGATCAGTGCAGCAGGGTCTTTAAGAATCCTGTCATCGGCGTCGATCAGGTCCTGGAGCGTGCTGCGAACCTTATCCAGATCGTCGTCGTAGCTGACGCCGATGGTCAGGTCGACACGACGCGTTGCATTGGCGGAGTAATTGGTGATGATGGAACCCATGATCTGACCATTCGGAACTACGATTTGCTTGTTGTCACCGGTCTTGAGAACGGTTGTCAGAATCTGCACCTGGACCACGCTACCGGTAACGCCCGCCGCTTCGATGAAGTCGCCGACACGATACGGTCGGAACATCACGATCAGTACTCCCGCCGCAAAATTCGACAACGATCCTTGCAAAGACAAGCCAATGGCCAGACCGGCTGCGCCCATCACGGCAATTAAGGACGTCGTCTGAATCCCCAGTCGGCCAATCGCAGCGATAACCACGAATATCATCATGGCCGAATAAACCAGATTGGAGACGAACGACTCAAGAATTTTATCCACATCCTGCGAGACCATTACTGTGCGGATACCTTTAGTAACGGCTCGAGCCACTATTCGGCCCACATAGAATATGAGAATTGCCGTGATCGCTTTAACACCAAAGTCGATGCCGAGCGTTTGAAGCTTTTCAAGCTGGCTGGCCCAGTCGAAACCGGTCAGGTCAGGTATTTGCATTGCGTCCATGTTCTTTCCTCTGGATTTTGCTTGTTGTTTTGATTGAATTCATGTTTGGTTCTTTGCTGTCTATTGTCCCGGTATGCCGGCATGTCCTGGCCTAAAACGAAATACGAAATAGGGCCCCTGACTATCGATATGTTCCCGGGTCTGCAGGACCTGGTCCGGGATCGCACTGTCTGCCAGATAGAGCCAGCCGTCGGGTCCAAAAGACAGTGAATCGGCCCATCGAACGCGTGGCGATGTTAACAGTGTCTGTAGATCGCCGTCCCGGTCGACGATGAAAACCGCACCATGCTCTACGTCGGTAACATAGATATTACCGTCGATATCGGCGCTTAGTCCATCACTGAGCGGCTTTCGCGTAACCAGTTCAACCTGGTCAGCGAGCAGCCTGGCAGGCAAATTTCGATCTAGCAGATCTCTGACCGGCACCCGGTAAAGGTTGCTGTTACTGATGGCGCCGTAATACAACCATTCATTGTCCGTATCGAAGGCGATGCCATCGACGCCGCCACGCAAGGAAACCAGACCATTCAGAAACGACATGTCCTTAAGCGTATTGCGAATCAGGTAATTTTCGGCTGATACGGATGGGTGCGCTTCCAACACCCGGCGAGCCGAACGGCTTGAGACGTTATAAACGATGATGGCAGGTGATTTGCGCCAGAAACTGGCATCGGCGATTACCACTGTTTCTCCATCGGCACTGATTTGTAAATCCTGCAGGAAGGAGCCAATCGGCGCCATGTCGGCTTGAAATTTGTGATCGTGCACAAGGTCGCCGCTGCCCAGATCAAAGGCAAGCAGTCGGGCTGTGCCAAAACCGTGATTGCCGCTATCAATGGTCCAGAGCCGGTTTTGCCGGTCAATCGCAAGTCCAAGGACGGTGCCGAGCAGATGAGGTTGAACGCTACCGTTGGGGTAAGGCACGGCGGCACCCTTCACCCATTCAAGCAGTTTGTTCCCTTGTGGTCGCGATTCCGGGTGCACGGTGAAAAAAACGCGGCCATCCTGGCTGACAGCAACGTTTCCGATGGGTTCAGGATAGGACAGAACTTCCTCAAGTTCGTGTTCACCCAGCAGAGCCGGTGTCGTCAGGTTGGGGTAGGGCTCACCGCCGCCATGACGCAGCCGCAAGGTGATCGCCGTGCCAATGATCACGACTAACAGGAATAAGAACAGTTTTTTCAATTTTTAGGGTAGCCCCAATTGCGCCCAGGGAATATTACCGCCCGTTCCGACGTTTAGGTAGCCATATTATTCAGGGCGACAATCCAGGAGACGACGATGATGGCGATAGCGCTAAATCCGGACATCATTTGCAGGCGTTTGTCGTGCAATTTGTCAGCCACGCGAATCAGCAGAATTCCGGCGGTGAAACCGCCTGCAAACCCGGTAAGGTGGGCGCCAATATCGGTATTGGCATCGCCGGTTCCGGTGTAGGCCAGTAGTGCGATGCCGCCGACGATGGGTCCGATTCGGTACGGCCATCGATCCTGAGCGGTCAATTTACCACGCCAGACAAACCCCGACACCAGTCCGAGTGCCGCAAATACGGCGGTAGACGCGCCGATGGAACGGTGGCTGGATTCAAGCAGTATGGTGTTCAGGATATTGGCGGCACCACTGGCGATCACAATGCTGAGCCAGGCTACGCCGGAACCGGCTACGCGACCCGCCAAAAGACCGAATACGGCACCAAAACCCAGGTTACTCAGCAGGTGTTTCATACCGCCATGCAACGTCAGCGCCGTGAAGCTGCGCCACCACTCGCCTTCCCGAATGCGCTCACCGTCAACGCGGCCGGCACCCAACCAGTCATAGCCGAAGGCACCGGTGCCGGCAAGCCAGGCGACCAGGCAAATGACCAGCACGTAGGCGACAACGCCGGGGACAGCATCCTGGTAGACGGGCTGAATCACCGGGCCAGGTTTGTTGTCGGATTTGTTTTCCGCCTCGTATTGCCAGATTTCGAACTTCGCTTTTTCGACCAGTTCACCCGGTACGACGATCATGTAGCGTTGGTCGCTCTCCACGATCTCATGCTCGATACCGAGTGAGGCGAGGACCAGCGCCCTGTCCATACACGGTCTTCTGGCGTGGTGTTCGAATACGACTGTCCAGTCGTCCAGCATCTGTGGTGGTCCTCGCAGTGGTGGTCGCATGGCGTTCATCGCGATTGCCGGGCAACTATGACACCATGGCCTCTGGAAGTGGAGACAGCGATGCAAATACCAAGATTCAAGACAGTCTTTTTATTATTCATCGGCCTGCTCGGGGTAGCGAATTCCGGGGCAGAGGTTGTCGACTCAGCGGCCGGCGGGTTCACCACGCGGTCCAGCCTCGACATCGACGCGCCCCGACAAGAGGTGTATCACGCACTCGTAGCCAATGTAGGTCGCTGGTGGAACGGCGATCACACGGTGTCTGGCAATGCGGCGAACCTGAGTATCGATCCGCGGCCATTGGGGTGTTTTTGTGAGAACCTGGGTGAGGGCGCGGGTCTCGTCCATATGACAGTAACTTTTGCGAACCCCGGCGTCATGCTGCGGCTGACCGGTGGATTGGGGCCGCTGGGCTTGATGGGCGTCAATGGCAACATGACTTTTGAAATTGAAGAGACGGAGGGAGTCTCGACAGTGGAATTGCAGTACGCGGTGGGCGGTTACACGGCCGACGGCCTCGATCAGATAGCGCCAGCGGTCGATGGCGTCCTTATCGATGTACTGAATCGCCTCAGAAACTTCATTGAAGCCAGTAAATAACGAACCGACACGACGACACCAATGAACCAGCCAGAAGCACCCGCCCCCGAGCCGCGCGGATCGTCGACCGTGGTGCTGGTCAGAGAGGTAAAGTCCAACCCGGAGATCTTGCTGGTACTGCGCCACGCAAAGTCGGCGTTCGGTGCGAGCTACGTGTTTCCGGGCGGTGTTATCGAGGCCACGGACAAGATGATTGGCAATCAGTATGCCGATCTGGGCGATGCGGCCGCGAGCGTCGTGCTGGATCTGCCCGCGGGGGGTGGCGTCTATTTCAGTGCCGCCGTACGGGAGTTGTTTGAAGAGGTTGGCGTATTGCTGGCAAGGACGAGCCACGGAAAATGGGTGGACCCGCGGTCGTTTTCGAAACATCGGGATGCTCTCAATGACGGCAACTTGTCGTGGGCAGAATTCGTGGCTGACAACGAACTCCACCTCGCCTATGACGCGCTCAATTACTTTTCATTCTGGGTAACGCCACGAGAAATGGCCAAACGCTTTTCAACCCGCTTCTTCATCGAAGCACTGCCTGAAGACCAGCATGCAGAACATTGCGGGCGTGAATTGACGGACAGCCGCTGGATGTCGATCGCACAAGCCATCGCCGAAAACGCGGCGGGAAAAATCGACATTCCGCACCCCACGGTTCTGACGCTGCAACAACTTGGCGAATTCAGCACCGCCAGGGCAATGCTGGAATGGGCGGCACAACGCCATGAATCAGGCGTTCCCTGCTATCTGCCGGCGATAGTCACGACGGATGGCCAACGACAGGTGGTGATGCCGGATAGTCCGCACTACCCCACCTATCCGGCGGACCAGTGAACAGCAGCGATCTGGTGGCAGGCAAGGCAGTCGATCTGGCGCCTGGCATCAGTCGGCTAATCGCCCCGAATGCGGGCATGATGACGGGGCCGGGCACCAATACCTATTTGCTGGGAGAGCAGGCGGTCGCCGTCATTGATCCAGGTCCGCTGATCGAGGCACACATCCAGGCCATCATCGATTCAGCGACCGGCCCGATAAAATGGATTCTGGTCACCCACACGCATCCGGACCACTCACCGGCGGCCATGCGCCTGGCCGCGGCAACTGGCGCGGAGGTCCTGGGAATAACGGCGCCGCCTGGACGCCAACAAGATCCGACCTTTACCCCGGATCGCACACTGGCTGACGGGGAGCTTCTCACGACCACCGAATTCGAACTTGAAGCCGTACACACGCCCGGACATGCTTCAAACCATCTGTGCTACCTGCACAGGGACTGCCGCTGGCTGTTCACGGGCGACCACATTATCAACGGCTCAACCGTCGTCATCGATCCGCCGGACGGCAGCATGTCGGACTATCTTCAGTCACTAAAAAAGCTGCAGACGATCGAGATCGATGCGCTGGCACCCGGCCACGGTGCCATTCTGGAGAACGCCTCGGAAGCCCTCACCTGGCTCATCAATCACCGCCTGAAAAGAGAGTCCAAAGTCCTCGAAAAACTGCATGCGAACCCGGCATTACCACTTGCCAAACTAGTCACCCACGTATACGACGACGTTGACACTTCACTACATGCATTGGCACAACGATCCCTGCTGGCGCACCTCCTGAAACTGGAACGGGATGGGCTCGCGAGTAACAAGAACGACATTTGGTACCCTCAGAAATAGATACCGAAGGCAGCAAAACAACGTCCAACCTGAATCATAAACGGGGGCCTACCCCCATCAAGGACAGGTGCGCTGGTGTCGATTGCTGAGACCGTGCCCCGCAGGGATGCGGGGCCCGAGCTTACATGGACGTACTTGCAGCGGGTCTCAGCAATCGACACCAGCGCGCCTGTCCGTAAGGCGAACCCCAAACCCGACCAAGCCCCACAATCACCTCATTCACCAAATCGCCCATTAACCCGAGCCAACTCCACCAGCAACCCAGGCGGCTCCCAATACTCCGACCCAAAACGATCCCGAAACTCACATACCCGCTGATACACCCGGTCCAGGCCGACAGTGTTCGCGTAATGCATCGGCCCACCGCGATGCCGCGGAAAGCCATAACCATTGGTCCAGATGACATCGATATCGCCAGGCCGACTGGCGATACCGTCTTCCAGGATTCGCGCACCCGCAACGACAAGAGCATAGATACAACGATCGATGATTTCGCCCGGATCGATATCGCGCGACTGAATACCGAGACGGGCGGCCTCGTCATTGATCATGGACTGAACGTCGGGATCTGGCGTCGGGGTTCGCGAGCCGGATTCATACAGGAAAGTGCCACGACCAGTTTTTTGCCCGAGGCGACCCTGTTCGACCAGCAGGTCGGCGATGCGGTAGAAACGCGGGTCGTCGGGCAAATCGGTTCGGGCATGTCGTGCTTTGTAGCCGACATCGAGGCCCGCCAGATCGCCGACGGCATTTGGGCCCATCGCCATGCCCCAGTCGAACAGCACCTTGTCAATGTATTCGGGCGTTGCACCCTCTAGCAGTAGCAACTGATTTTCACGACTGTACTGATAGAGCATGCGATTGCCGACGAAGCCGAAGCAGTTGCCGACAACGACGCCAATCTTGCGCAGTTGTTTGCTGAGTGCCAGCGCAGTCACGATGACATCGTCGCCGGTTTTCCGGCCGCGCACGATTTCAAGGAGTCGCATGATGTGCGCAGGACTGAAGAAGTGCAGACCAATGACGTCCTGGGTGACCAAGCGGGCGTAACCATAGCTGAAGAATTGTGTCAATTACAACAGAAAG
>CAYUOY010000055.1:0-23069 GCA_964446495.1 uncultured Woeseiaceae bacterium
CAGGCCGATATTTGCAGCGCACATCGGGCCGCGTGACAGGCGAATATCTGCCGGGGCCCTTGGTTGATCCCTGAACGTCGATATTCACGCGGGACCCACCAGGCCTGCACTACCTACTTCACCAATTTCAAATGCGAGCGACCATTGTGGTTCGACTCGATTTCCTCTTCCGGATCGGGCGGGTCAGGCGGTTCCGGCTGGTCGACGCCCTGAGAAAAAATCATGCCCTGCCCGGTTTCCTTGGCATAAATACCGAGAACCGCTGCAATCGGTACCCATACGTCGAACGGTACACCGCTAAAACGCGCGCGAAAACTGACGGCGCTGTTCGTCAGCTTGAGATTGTGCGCGGCTGAATCACTGATATTGAGGATGATCTTGCCATCCTTAACATGTTCAGTAGGAACGGTGACACCATCGAGGCCAACATCGATGACGATATGCGGTGTATGGCCGTTATCACTCATCCATTCGTGCATGGCACGAATCAAATAAGGTCGTTTTGAACGGCTCGAATTGCTCAACGGTCGCGCCTTCTAGCCCGAATTATCCACACCAGCAAGAAAGATTGCGGGACTCAGAGACGCATTTCCTGTTCCAGCTCGGTGAGGCTCTCTTGAAATGAGGGACGATCGAACACCCGCTTCATGTAGTTTTCGATCGGCTCCGCCTGGGATCCCAGCTCAATTCCATAAATTGGCAGTCGCCAAAGAATGGGAGCAATGCTGCAATCAACCAGCGAAAAATCGTCGCTAAGGAAATAACGCATGGCGGCAAACAATTCGACACTGGCCAGAATGCTCTCACGCAACATTTTCTTTGATTTAGCGGGCAGCTTGCGATCTCCATCAGCATCGAATTGCTCCGCTAACTGGTACCAGTCGGTTTCAATTCGAAACAGCGCCAGACGGAATTTGGCACGCGTCACCGGATCGACCGGCATTAGTGGCGGATGAGGAAAACGTTCGTCCAGATATTCAATAATGACGCGAGAATCATACAAAACCAGATCCCGGTCAACGAGAGTCGGCACGGTGTGATAGGGATTCAGATCCATCAAATCTTCGGGCAAATCAGGCCCGTCCACGCTGGCCACTTCAATACTGATGTTCTTTTCCGCTGACACCAGCCGTGTGCGGTGGCTGTGTATACAGGTTGGCTTTGAGAACAAAGTCATAACGGATCTTCGGTTGGCAATTACTGCCATAGCAGTGTCCCCTTGGAACAAATGGTTAAGTCGTACAACGTGAAATCTGGATTAGCGGATAGCGATGACCTACTTGGGCACATCCTTCCAGATTTCCTTATAGAGCTTCCACGAGACGAACAGGAAGAAGGTAAGGAACATCAATACCCAAACGCCGAGTACGCGGCGCTTACTCCGAATGGGTTCACTAATGTATTCCAGAAAATTGACCGTATCGCGAACAAAGTCGTCAAACTCTTCCGCCGACATTGTTCCCGTCGTTACGCTCTCAAAACCCGCAAAATCGTGCGCTACGACGCCAGACTCATCGGGCTCGCTTTCGACATATACAGCTTTTTGGTATCCCTGCAATTCCCACAGTACGTTTGGCATGCTGGTGCCCGAAAGATGCAGGTTGTCAACGCCCGTTGGGCTCTGCGGATCAAGATAGAAGCCACGCAGAAAATTGAAAATGTAGTCCGTACCCCTGGCGCGCGCCATCAGCGACATATCCGGCGGCGGTTGACCGAACCAGCGTTTCGCGTCAGCCGTCGGCATAGATGCCTGAATGGTCTCGAAAGATCGTTGCGCATTGAACATCAGGTTATCAACGACCTGGTCTTCACTGAGATCCAGGTCTCTCGCAATGCTGTTGTAACGAACGTATTTGGCTGAATGGCAACCGGCACAATAACTCATGAAATTGCGGGCGCCACGTTGCAGCGACGCCGTGTTATCCGGATCGTTGCCCGCCTTGTCAAGCTCAAGCTCAGCGCCCGAACCATAGGCACTTGCGCCAGCCAGCAATATGACCGCACACGTAATCAATCTCATCGGCTTATCCATGGTAGACCACCCTGTCAGGTACCGGCTTGGTCTTGTCGATTGTCGTGTAGTACGGCATGAGGAGGAAAAAGCCGAAATACACGACGGAGAATATTCGCGCCCACAATACATAGATATCTTCCGCTGGCTGCATCCCTAACCATCCCAGGCTGACGAAGCTGATCACGAACAGGGACAGGGCCAGTTTATAGATCCAGCCGCGGTAACGAATCGATGCCACCCGGGAACGATCCAGCCAGGGCAAAAAGACCGGCATTAAAACGGCGGCCGCAAACAAAATAGTGCCCCAAAGCTTGTTTGGTACCGCACGCAATATGGCGTAGAACGGCGTGAAGTACCACACCGGGGCAATATGTTCCGGGGTTACCGTAACGTTTGCCGGCTCAAAATTGGCATGCTCGAGGAAGTAACCGCCCATATCGGGGGCAAAAAACATGACAGCCGAAAAAATCATCAGAAAAATAACGATCGCCACGAGATCTTTGGCGGTGTGGTACGGATGAAAAGCCACACCATCCAGCGGCACGCCATCCGGGCCTTTTTTCTTCTTGATTTCAATGCCATCCGGATTGCTCGAACCCACTTCATGCAATGCCACAATGTGCACGAAAACGAGTGCAATCAATGCCAGCGGTATGACGATCACATGGAGTGCAAAGAAACGATTCAGCGTGATATCCGAAATCGAATAATCGCCACGGATGATCTCGACCAGGGCGTCGCCAACAAACGGTATCGCTCCAAATAGCGAGATGATGACCTGCGCGCCCCAATAGGACATCTGTCCCCATGGCAGCAGGTAGCCGGCAAAGGCTTCCGCCATCAACGCGAAGAAGATCATCATGCCGATGATCCAGATCAGTTCACGCGGCTTTCTATACGACCCATACAGCATGGCGCGAAACATGTGCAAGAAGACCACGATGAAAAAGAAGGACGCGCCGGTTGAATGCATGTAACGAATCAGCCAGCCCCATTCGACGTCCCGCATGATGTACTCAACCGAGGCGAAAGCCTCGGCGGCGTCGGGCTTGTAGTTCATCGTCAGGAATATCCCCGACACGATTTGCAGGACCAGCACGAACATCGACAGGACCCCGAATACGTACCAGAAATTGAAATTCTTCGAAGCATAGTATTCAGTGACGTGGTAGCGCATCGTTTCCGTGAAAGGGAAACGATCATCAATCCACTTCATGAAGCCACCCTGCGGTGTGCCGATTTCTGATTCGATGCGGGCCATTACGCTGCTCCCGTACTATCGACGCCAAGGAGGATGACGTCATTTTGAAGGAATCGATACGGCGGCACGCGCAGATTGGTGGGCGCCGGTACCCCTTTGTAGACACGACCGGCAAGATCGAATCGTGAGCCGTGGCAAGGACAATAGAAGCCCCCAAACCAGTTGTCAGCCGGACCGACATCAAATTCGGACAGTGGTATGCAGCCCAGATGCGTACACGCCGCTTCAATGACCAGGAACTCAGGCCTGATCGAACGATACCCATTAACCGCGTAATCCGGCTGTTGCTCGACCACGGCAGAGTCAGGATCGCGCAGGAAATCGACCGATTTCGGCAGTCGACTCAGCATATCGTCGGTGCGTTTGAGCACAAACACCAGTTTTCCGCGCCAGATGACTCGAATCATCTCACCCGGCTCCATTGAAGCAATTGGGACTTCAACCGGCGCACCGCGCGCCTGTGCTCTGGCACTTGGCTTCAGCGAAGAAAGAAAAGGAATGGCAGCCATTGCAATACCGGCACCACCCGTCACGGCAGTCGCTACTGCCAGGAAATGACGTCTATTGCGATCAACGTCTTCGGTCATCAGGTCACTCCATTTTTCGCCTGTCTTCCAGAATTCAGCCACAAAACACCCAGCCGCCAACGCATAGATCGATATCAATGAAATACGACCTTGCCCAAGCTTCCGATTGTCTGTCTGTGGCTGGCCTCTCTATTTTTGGCGTTTAGTCACTTACTTGCGCTTTTTGCGAATATTGTTCGATTTGCAGCTACACCAATTTCCCGTCAGGATGAACAAAATGGGAATTGGGTACGAAGCCAGCGGGGCATTATACACGGGGCTTCGGCGTATTGGCTAGCCATAGCTCGATGAGAAACGCAAAGTGTTGAGAATCAGGCCGACAATTATTTTTTTGGTGCAATCAATCGTGGTAGGACTGGCGGTCGCTTTCGTGGTCGTCCTGTTCCGACCGGAGCTTTTGCCTGAGTTGGAGACGGCTCCCAATGGTGGCCAGCCAGCCAGTTACGCCGATGCGGTCGACAGGAGTGCACCGGCAATCGCCAGCATTTACACCCAGCGTCTGGTCCAGGACACGACTTTACCAGCAGGCTCCGAACAGTATCGTCTCAATACCAGCCTGGGCTCTGCGGTCGTGATCGATTCGGAAGGGTATCTGGTCACCAATTATCACGTTATCGCCGGAGCGGCGGAAATTCGCGCCCAGATGGCGGATGGTCGAATCGCAAACCCGGAAGTCGTTGGATTTGATGCGGAGACTGACCTGGCATTGCTCAAGGTCGATCTGGGAATCTTGCCGGCAATACCCCTGGGTCGTTCCGATCAGCTACGCATCGGCGATGTAGTGCTCGCCATCGGCAATCCCTACGGATTGACCAAGACGGTTACCCAGGGAATCGTCAGCGCGACCGGACGTGGCTTGTTGCAGTTGATGACTTTTGAGAATTTCATTCAGACTGACGCCGCCATTAACGAGGGCAATTCCGGTGGCGCGCTAGTCAATAGCCTCGGTCAACTGGTTGGAATCAATACCGCCGTGCTGGCGCAGGATGCCGGAACCGAGGGCATCAGTTTCGCTATCCCGATCGACCTGGTACGCGGCGTAGTAGACGCTATCAAGAAGAATGGCCGCGTCATTCGCGGTTGGGTCGGTCTGGAAACCAATGACATGGCGCCAGCCGATAGCGAACGGCTGGGGCTGGACCCTAACATTGGTATTTACCTGACTCGGGTCATTGATGGCGGGCCAGCCGCTGCCGAAGGCCTGCAGGCCGGCGATGTTATCCTGTCGATTAACGGCGAAGCACTTCGCTCCCGCCAGCAGGCCTTGTTGATCGTCGCAGGCCATGAACCCGGAGATCAGATCGAAATCAACGGGTGGCGCAGCAATCAGCGGTTTCGCGCCACTTTGACGGTGACTGAGCGGCCTCCGGAGTAAAAAGCCACAACGACGGCCACCAGTAGCACGCTGCCTATTCGGCAGCTGCCTGATCCCGCCATTCGTCCGGCGTATGAGCGCGAATGGACATTGCATGAATCTCATTTCCCATCAAGCTGCCAAGGCATTGATAGATCATTTGATGCCGGGCGATCGGCCGTTTGCCAACAAACGCCGCAGACACGACGAGAGCCTCGAAATGCGTATTATCATTTGACGTAACGCGAACCTCGCCGTTCGGCAGGCCGTTTTCGATCAAGCGCGTAATCTCTTCGGGATTCATCAGTCATTCTCAGCAATGTCGGCACGGGAGTGTAGCAAATTCACTCAGTGCCCAACCGAATGCGCCGATTGTGTATTATTAGCGATCCGCCCGGGTTCTGGACGCAACCTGGCCACTCTAAACATTGAATTTTATGCTTGGCGATATCTTACTCATCATTTCCGGCTTGGCGCTACTGGTCTGGGGCGCTGACCGTTTCGTTCACGGAGCAGCGGCGACGGCCAGTAATTTGGGCGTTCCGCCGCTGCTTATTGGTCTCACGATTGTGGCATTTGCTACCTCAGCACCGGAAATTATGGTGTCCGTGAATGCGGCCTTGCGCGGCGAGTCCGACCTCGCCATCGGCAATGCCATCGGCTCAAACATTGCCAATATCGGGCTCGTCCTCGGTAGCATCGCCCTGATCAAACCCATTGGGCTAACCTCAGCGACGTTGCGACGCGAAATGCCGGCATTGCTGGCCGTGTCGCTGTTGACTGTTTCCCTGTTCCTGGACTCCTACTTAAGCCGTATTGACGGCCTGGTGCTGTTGACTGGCCTGGTTATCGTTATGATCTGGCTCACTCGCCTGGGTTCACGTTCAGCCGCCAACGATCCAATGCAGGCAGAATTCGAAGCTGAAATTCCCCAGCACGTGTCCAAGCGAGTCGCGGCGTTCTGGCTGGCGGCCGGACTGATCATGTTGCTTGGCGGAGCCGAACTGCTGGTGGACGGAGCAATTGGGATTGCTCGGGAGCTGGGTGTCACAGACGTCGTGATCGGCGTAACTATCGTCGCCATTGGAACCAGTGTACCGGAACTCACAGTGTCCCTCGTCAGCGCGCTCCGGGGCGAATACGGCCTGGCCATCGGCAACATTGTCGGCTCGAATATCTTTAACCTGCTCGCGGTTATTGGCATAGCCGTCGCTATTGAGCCGGCGACGCTGGCGCCGAGTGTGCTATCGCTACATATTTTTGTCATGGTGGCATTTACATTGGTGCTGTTTGCGATGACCTATGATCAGGAAAGCAAGAACGCCGTTAACCGCCTGGAAGGCGCCGCCCTTTTCGCGGCCTATTCGGCCTATATCGGCTACGTTGCTATTCAAAGCGTATAGACAGTCACTGATTTCGACTCCGGGGAAAATGCAGTGTCGAAGAATCTAACTAATGACGAATTGCTAGCGCTGGCCGCCCGGGTGCTGAATATTGAGTCCCGCGCGGTAAGCAGTCTGAGCGACCGACTGGACGCGTCCTTTGTTGCGGCTTGCAACTTATGTCTGAGTGTCAGCGGGCGAATTGTGGTGACAGGGATGGGCAAGTCAGGTCATATCGGTGGCAAGATCGCAGCTACCCTGGCCAGTACCGGAACGCCCGCCTTTTTCGTCCATCCGGCCGAAGCCAGTCACGGTGACCTTGGAATGATCACCGCTCAGGATTTGTTGCTGGCTGTGTCGTACTCCGGTGAAACTCAGGAAGTTGCCACCATATTGCCGCTCATAAAACGCATGGGAATACCCATGATATCGTTGACCGGAAAACCTCAATCAACCCTGGCCAAAGCGGCCGATGCGCACCTCGACGTCAGCGTTAGCGAGGAAGCCTGCCCGCTCAACCTCGCGCCGACGGCCAGCACCACAGCGACGCTTGCCATGGGTGACGCGTTGGCGGTTGCGTTGCTGGAGAGTCGTGGCTTTACGGCCGAAGATTTTGCGCTGTCCCACCCGAGCGGCACGCTGGGTAAACGCCTGCTGCTACGGGTCTCCGACATCATGCACACCGGTACGGACATTCCGGCTGTCTCCGCGGATGCGACGCTGAGCCAGGGGCTGCTCGAGATGAGCGAAAAAGGGCTCGGCATGACAGCCATCACTGGATCGAAGCAGAATATACTTGGAATTTTTACAGACGGTGATTTGCGTCGCGCACTCGATTCCGGAATCGATATTCACAAGACGACAATGAATACAGTCATGCAGACCAGCAGCAAAACGGCCTCCGCCGATATTCTTGCGGCCGAAGCGCTGCACCTGATGGAAGAACACAAGATAACAGCACTCCTGATTGCAGATGCCGACGGTATCCTTGTGGGAGCTCTTAATATTCACGACCTGTTTCGCGCGGGGGTCATGTGAGCACGCGAGGACCGAAGGATGCGCTAGCTAACATTCGTTTGCTGGCATTCGATGTGGACGGTGTATTCACCGACGGTCGCTTTTACCTGTCTGACGAGGGTGTCGAAAGCAAGGCTTTTCATACCCAGGATGGTTATGGCATACGCCGCGTCATTGAGGCCGGCATCGAGGTCGCCGTTATCAGCGGACGACGCTCCGGTGCCGTGCAAAAGCGCATGGAAGAACTGGGTGTACAGCACGTTTTCCTGGGCTGTGGCGACAAAGTGGCAGTTTTCGACGAGCTGCTGGCGAGACTTGACCTCTCGTGTTCACAAAGCGCCTATACCGGCGATGACCTGCCGGATATCGCGCTATTGCAAAAATCCGGCGTTTCATTTGCCGTCGCGAATGCACACGACGACGTAAAAGCGATCTGTGATTACACCACTGCTAAACCGGGTGGTTACGGTGCCGTGAGGGAAATTTGTGATCTGCTGTTAATAGCCATGACCCGTGAGGCGGATCGGCGACAATGACCGTAAGAGGCATCGTGGCATTCGGCCTGTTGGTCGCGGCAACGGCCGGCAGCTGGTACCTGTCACAGTCCCTGCAACAACACGAGATAGTCGAAACGGCGACAAGCGGCGTGAATAACGGTTTCTATTTACGTTCAGCGCGTATTCTGGGTACAGGTGCCGACGGTCAGTTGCTATACGAAATCAACGCCGATTTTGCGGAACAAGTGGCCGAAGACCTGATCGAACTACAAAATGTACAGATCAAATACTCCCCCGGGTCCGACGTACCCTGGCGATTGGCCGCCGATTCGGCGACGCTCCGCGGCGCCCAGGAGTCAGTGGCACTTGAGGGTCATGTGGTCGCCACCAGTTCGGCTGGATTCTCTGGCGACGTGACCGAAATCAGGACACAATATCTTGAGCTGGATCCTCGAGGCTACCAGGTGGAAACTGATTTTCGCGTACAAATCCGCATTGGGTCGCGCAGCCTCACGGCAACCGGCATGCTAGCATCGCTCAAGGACAACCAACTAACATTGAAATCCAACGTCAACGGAAAGTTCATACCATAATGAAGAGCACACCACACCGCAGCGATGCTGGCACGCTGGCGTGCCTTTTTGTCGCCAGCCTGTTTCTCGCTCTGACGTCGAATGCGCAGGTCAATGATGTGCGCCTGCCTATTACCGTAGACGCCGATTCAACCAATTACGATGGCAAAAACTCGATGCTTACGTTTGAGGGATTGCGAATAACGCAGGGAAACATAGGCATTCAGGCGGACAAGGGGCGCGCTAGCAAGCTGGACTTTGAGGACAGTGTCTGGCAATTCGCAGGCAATGTCATCATCGATACTGACCAGGGTCATATAGAATGTGAATCGGCTGATCTGGAATTCAATCAGCACGAATTGCGCTTCGCCACCATTGTTGGCACTCCCGCCACCTTCGAATTGCGCCGGACCGGTAGCGAAGCCACGACCTACGCAGAGGCCGAGCGATTGATTTACGACTTTACGGCTGGCGTAGTCGAATTCTCTGGAAATGCCGTCATTACAGAAGACGGCAATCAGATATCCAGCAGTCTTCTGGTCTACAACATTGAAGAGCAACGCATCAACGCCCGGTCTTCAGGTGAAGGTGAATCACGGGTCAAGATGATCTATACACCACGAGCAAGCGTCGATACGGTTGGCAAGTCGCCGTTCGATGAGGCAACCGACGGTCAGGATCCGGGCGCGGATGATCCGCCCGAGGACAACGACTGATGAGTATCTTGAGTGTTCAGGGTATATCCAAACGCTATAAGTTTCGCGACGTCGTAAAGAGCATCTCGATAGAGATAAAAAGCGGCGAAGTCGTTGGACTCCTGGGCCCTAACGGAGCAGGCAAGACGACCGCCTTTTACATGATTGTCGGTTTGGTAGCGGCCGACAAAGGACGCATTTTACTTGACGGAAAAGACGTTACACCACTGCCGATGCACCGGCGTGCCAGATTGGGCCTTGGTTATCTGCCGCAGGAAGCCTCCATATTTCGCAAGTTGACCGTGGAGCAAAACGTCCTCGCTATCCTGGAAAACCGTGACGATCTTGACCGCAACGGTCGCGCGCAGGAACTGGACCAGTTGCTGGATGAACTGCATGTCGGTCATGTCCGGGCCAGCCTTGGCATTAGCCTCTCCGGTGGTGAAAGACGACGCGTAGAGATTGCCCGGGCGCTGGCGGCAAACCCGCGCTTCGTATTGCTTGATGAGCCCTTCGCAGGCGTAGATCCGATCTCCGTTCTGGATATTCAACGCATCATCCGCCATTTGTGCGATCGTGATATCGGTGTGCTGATTACAGATCATAATGTGAGAGAGACCCTCGGAATCTGTGGCAGAGCTTATATACTTAATGAAGGCAGTCTGATCGCTTCCGGCACGCCGGAGCAGATACTTGAAGACCAGCACGTACGTGAGGTCTACCTCGGGCAGGAGTTCAGACTTTGATTCAAATTGACGCAACCTGGGTGGCTCGGTAAGAAAGCAACCTCTATGAAGCTATCGCTACAACTAAAACTCGGCCAGTCACTGACAATGACCCCTCAACTGCAGCAGGCAATACGACTGCTGCAGTTGCCCGTCATGGATCTCAGCGCGCAGATTCAGGAAGCCCTCGAAGAAAACATTATGCTGGAGATGGAGGAGCTGCCAGAAGAAACTCCCAAGACCAGTTCAGAAACTACGGCGGAAATGAGGGCCGTCACCGCCGACGAAAACTGGCAAGCCAGCGCCATGGAGCGCGCGCGCGACAGCGGCTGGAATGGCGAAGGCCGCCCGATCAGCGAGTATGCCGATCAAAGCGGGCAGAGTTTGCGCGAGCATCTGTTGTGGCAGCTGGAACTCGAACATTTCAGCCCACGCGAAGCGGTCATCGGCGAAGCGCTGATCGATGCGATCAATGACGATGGTTACCTCACGGCCGATTTTGACGACATACTGGACAGTATTGATCGCAACGCCGCTGTCGATGAGGCGGAAATTGAAGCGGCGCTGCAAAAGGTCCAGTGCCTGGATCCGGTAGGAATCGGTGCCCGATCGCTGTCAGAGTGCCTGGTATTGCAATTGAACGTTTTGAACGCCGATACGCCGGGTCGGAACCTGGCTATCGCCGTCGCCAAAGATCATCTTGACCTGGTCGCCGACCAGCAACATGCGGAACTGCGCCGAACTCATCGCGTCTCCGATGAGGAACTTGATGACGCGTTGGCACTGATTAGAGGCTGTCACCCGAAACCCGGCCTGGCTGTGAGCCCCGCACCCGCCGAATATGTGGTACCCGATGTGTTCGTGAGAAAGATCGATAACCGCTGGCAGGTCGAAATCAGTTCTTCCGGCATTCCCAAATTGTCGGTTAACCAGAAGTACGCTCAATTACTCAGGGGGACGGGCGATCACTCCGTATTGCGCTCCCAACTGCAGGAAGCCCGCTGGCTGGTCCGCAGTCTCGAGATTCGTAATGAAACGCTGATGAAAGTCGCCACCTGTATTGTTTCGCGCCAGAACGAATTTCTCGAACACGGTGACGAAGCCATGAAGCCACTCGTTTTGAGAGATGTCGCAGAAGCCATCGGTATGCACGAATCTACTATTTCCAGAGTGACCACCAGCAAATACATGCACACCCCGCGGGGTGTGTTCGAATTCAAATACTTTTTTTCCAGCCATCTGTCTACGGTGGACGGAGACGAACAATCGTCAACCGCTGTTCGAGCGAAAATTCGTAAGTTGATCGGCGCGGAAAACCCGACCAAACCGCTCAGCGACAGCAAGATTGCCGCATTGCTGGCCGATGAAGGTATTACGGTTGCCAGAAGAACAGTAGCCAAGTACCGTGAAGCCTTGAGGATCACTTCATCCAGTGAGCGCAAGGTACGTAAACCGCGATAGGTATTCAGAAGTTTTTTAAGTAGAACAACGTATAGGAGGAATTCGGCAATTCGTTAGACTATCCCTATAAATACGGGCATTCGGGCGGCGCAATACAAGTGCGTCGAGAGGACCGGATAATGACCCACAACGCAGTAGACAGGAGAATAAAATGCAATTAGACGTCACGGGGCACCATGTCGATTTAACTGACTCACTTCGAGAATATGTAGCCAGCAAACTGGAAAAGATAGAACGCCATTTTGACCAGGTTACAGACGTGCATTGCATCCTTACCGTCGAAAAACTTAGACAAAAAGCGGAAGCCACTGTTAGCGTCAACGGTGCGAAGATATACGCCGACGCGACAGAAGAGGATATGTATGCCGCCATTGATGCCCTGGTAGACAAACTCGATCGCCAGGTCAAGAAATACAAGGAAAAGCTCAGCGATCATCACGCCAGGGATGCCAATAAACGACAGTTCGGTTGAACGTTTAGACATAAAATGGGGCCAGTCATTACCTGGCCCCATTCGTCGTTTGCCACTGGCCTTTTACATCCACCCATCATGCTTCTCGATCAACTGATTAAACCCGACGCCGTTCTATGCAACGCGCACGCACGCAGCAAAAAACACTGCCTGGAAATTCTCAGTGAATTGTTGTCGAACACCAATCCAGATGTTTCAAGTGAAGAGATTTTCTCCAGACTGGTCGAACGCGAGCGGCTTGGTTGTACCTGCCTTGACCGGGGAACGGCCTTTCCGCACTGTCGCATAGAAGGCGTAACAGCGAGCACCGGCGCCTTGATCAAGCTCTCAACGCCGATCGACTTCGATTCGACCGATGGCGAGTTTGTTGATCTGATCTTCGGCCTCATGGTCCCTGCCAATATGGCCGAGAGCCATTTCGCAGACACCCGTCTGATCGCCGGCTTGCTCACCGACAAATTACTGCGCACCAATCTGCGCGCCGCAAACAGCAGTCGCGACTTGCACCAGGCCCTCATTACTTACGGGACCCGGGCGGAGTCGGAGATGCCCGGCACAACCTAGCCGGAACCTGAGCGAGACTCTCATGCCGACAGACATTCGACTCATCGTGGTAAGCGGCTTATCCGGATCGGGAAAAAGTGTCGCTTTGCACGTACTTGAGGATCTTGGCTACTACTGCATCGACAATCTTCCCGTGGCGCTGCTGCAGGCGCTGCTTGACGAACTGAGCAATGTCGAAGACAAACCCGTTACACGTATTGCCGTCAGCGTGGATGCCAGAAACCCGCACAGTGATATCGACTCTCTCCCCGAAGTCATCAAGAATTTGAGGCTAAATCACGTTCACACGGACGTGTTGTTTTTGCAAACCAGCGATGATGTGCTGCTCACTCGCTACGGCGAGAGCAGGCGGCGACATCCGCTGGCCGCCAACGGCAAGGAATTGCGAGCGGCAATCACGTATGAAAGACAATTGCTTGGCCAGATTATCAATGTCGCCGATCTGATTATCGACACCAGCAGCAGCAGCGTCTATGAACTTGGCGACACTATTCGTGAGCGAGTCGACAGACGCCATAGCAATGTCCTTTCGGTTCTCATTGAATCATTTGGGTTCAAACATGGCATCCCGGCCGATGCCGATTTTGTTTTTGATTTACGGTGTCTGCCAAACCCTTACTGGCAACCAGAACTGCGCTCACTGACCGGGCTGGATCAACCGGTTGCGGAGTTTCTGGATACCAACGAGCTCTTTCAGGAGATGTACAAGGATATTTTCGCTTTTCTTGCGCGCTGGATTCCTCGATACGTCAATTTTGATCGAAGTTACCTGACCGTGGCCATCGGCTGCACGGGCGGTCAGCATCGTTCCGTACACATGGTGGAGATGCTTGCCGTGGCGCTCAAAAACTCCCACGACCCAATTCTGACCAGGCACAACGAATTGCTCAGCCACACTGCCGCGGTACAGCAATAGACTGCAGCCGTTAATAATTGCTCCTGCGGGCGTGCCCTTGCGCGCCAAGACGGCTACACTTCTGGCCCAGTGTCCCGGGCATGCCATTCCGCTACGGCATGCCTCTGACCGAACCGACCTGGACGAAGAGCAAAAGCTGTGAAAAGCAAAGAGCAACCGCATTCCAATATTGACGAGTTGAGGCAACGCCTCGACAGCGGCCAGATGCGCTCCTCACGAACGCTGATTAACGATTTGCGCCCGGCCGAACTTGCCCGTCTCCTCGAATCACTGCCATTGCGGGAACGCGCCGTTGTCTGGGAAATGGTGGACTCGGATCTCGGCGGGGATGTGCTCGTCGAGGTAGGCGAAGAGGTCCGCGATGGCCTGATCGAGGGTATGGAGACCACCGAGTTGATTGCCGCTATTGACGGCATGGAACTCGACGACCTCGCCGATCTTGTTGCCGATCTCCCGGAAACAGTGACCCAGGAAGTCATGCATGCGATGGATCAGCAGGATCGTGATCGCTTGCATCAGGTCCTGGCGCACGACGAAGACAGTGCCGGTGGGTTGATGAATATCGATATCGTGACGGTCCGCGAGGACGTCACGCTCGAGGTCGTCATTCGATACTTGCATGCCCGAGGGCACATCCCCGACGGTACCGACTCCATATTCGTCGTCAATCGAACCAACGAGTACCAGGGAGCACTTTTGCTTTCCAGGCTGTTGACTAAGGATCCGGAGCTGCTGGTTGCTGCTGTTATGTCGACCGATATCGAGCCTATTCCTGCGCACACACCCTCTGAAAAAGTGGTCTGGGAATTTGAAAACCGTGACCTGCTTTCCGCGGCCGTAACCGATGAAAACAACCACGTCGTTGGTCGTATTACCGTTGACGATGTCTTCGACGTCATTCGTGACGAGGCCGAACATTCCCTGATGAGCGCCGCCGGACTTGATGAGGAAGACGACATGTTCGCGCCAGCCACGAAGAGTGCACTGCGACGCTCAGTGTGGCTGGGAATCAATCTGGCTACAGCATTCCTGGCCGCATCGGTCGTCGATATTTTTCAAACCACGCTGGACAAGGTCGTGCTACTCGCCGTTCTTATGCCGGTGGTACCCAGCATGGGTGGCGTTGCCGGCACCCAATCGCTAACCATTATGACTCGCGCCATTGCGCTCGGGCAGATAAGCAGAACCAATATTCGGGGAATCTTTCGTAAAGAGATTTTGGTCGGGATCCTGAATGGCTTGCTGTGGGCACTGGTCGTGGCAGTATTTACCTATTTATGGTTCGGTGACTATCGAATCGGAGCCATCATCGCCGGCGCGATGGCCATTAACCTGGTGGCCGCTGCTGCAGCTGGTTTTATCATACCGTTGGCACTCAAGCGTTTGGACATCGATCCGGCACTGGCCGGCGGAGTTGTGCTAACTACCGTTACCGATGTTGTCGGCTATATGTCGTTTCTCGGCCTGGGTGCGTACTTTCTGTTGTAAAGATTTGACGCTCATGACTACCCGCTTGGCAGTTTGCCAAAAAATTCTGCGTTCCAACATGCCGGGTACGGTTCAGGGTTTTTCTGTCGTTTTTAATAGCGGCAAGCGGATGAAAATGTGAGCCGCTCGAAAATCGCCTTTTTTTTGATTCAGGTGTTGAATAGATTTGAATGGCTTTCTCAATTAACGATCAGATCCTTCTTGACCCAATTTGGCGCAAACAGTCGTGGCACATCCTTCCCCTGGACGAAATCGAGCAACCGGTCTTTCACCAACATGGCGTCATTGTAACCGAGTTCGATCAGGGCTCTCGTAAAGCCCTGTTCAAACAGCAGGAAACTCAGCAGGCGACCTGCGCTGCCGTTCTTGCTCCCGCCTACGCCACGCATCAGCGCACGGACAGGGCGTGGCATCTCATGTCGATATTCGAGAGCGACCTCCCGCAGGTCCTTGCTCGGCACCACGATCATTGTATCGATGGGCCGCATGCGGCGCATCGTGCCGGTTCTGTCTGCTGCCGGAACGGAATCGATCAGCTGGTTGATCCGTGTCATTCGTTCGAGGTCGGAGTAAAGACCATCCATAAACAATGTGTCCAGCATATAGCCGGCAATTTGACCGAATGACGGATACGGAAGCGGCGTACTCGACTCCGGCACCGGATCCGCAATCTCGTTGCGTACGCCAATAACCAGTATTCGGTCCGCGCCCAGGTGAATGGCTGAACTCAGTGGCGTTGCCTGGCGCATGGCGCCGTCGCCAAAATACTCGCCCTCTATGGACACCGGTGGAAAAATCATGGGTACCGCTATACTCGCCATCAGGTGATCGAGATTGAGCGAGCGCCTTAGTCCAATCCGACGCGTCCTCGTCCACTCTTTGGTTTCGGGTATTGCCTGAAAAAATGACGTCGATTGCGCCCGCGTATAACCAGCGGCTGTCACTGCTATCGCATCGAGGTAACCCTTGTCGATGGCAGCCTGAATACGTGGAAATCGAATGTTGCGGCTGAGCAGTCTCCGCAATGGCGTGTTGTCCAGCAGCGAATGCGGCGTGCGTACCAAATATCCGCCGGTAACCAGCGCGGCGAGCCAATGTGCGCTGCTCTTGAACATGCTCCAGCTATCGGCCCGAAACACCTGATTGCTGTGAAAATGCCCCCATACACGCTCGAGCTCCGCTACAGCCACGCGAAACCGCCTGGCCCTGCTGGCAAGAACCACGGAATTTATCGCGCCAGCCGAGGTTCCACTCATTATCGCGAAGGGATTGGAGGCGCCGTACGGTAAAAGATCGCGGATCGCCTGCAGAACACCCACCTGGAATGCGCCGCGGGCACCTCCCCCTGGAAGCACCAGGCCCGTTCTGATTTTCGATGACTGTATTTCCATGTCCAAAGAGTATTATAGTGATTAGGAGATCGCTACCAATCGACCCGGTCACACTGAGCTCGAATTTTCACCGCTTTCGCTGTCGAATCAGGACAAATACCATGAATCGCGTTATGTGCGCCCTTGCAGCAGTACTTTCTTTGGCCGCTACCCTCGCCATCGCAGACGGTATTAGAGTCGGAGACCCGGCACCTGACTTCGAATTGCCGGATCAAAATGGGGCCATGCACTCGCTGGAAGATTATCGCGACCAATGGGTCGCTTTGTATTTTTACCCAAAAGACGACACGCCAGGCTGTACGACTGAGGCCTGTGAGTTTCGGGATGACATCTTCGAGTTTCGCCGCATGGGTGCGCACGTAATTGGCGTAAGTCTCGACGACCAATCCTCGCACAAGGCATTTGCCGAGAAATACAGCCTGCCCTTTCCCTTGCTGGCAGACCCGGAAGGAACCACCGCAGGTGCCTACGGCGTCAAAACACGGTGGCTGGGCATATCGATCGCGAAACGCCAGACTTTCCTGATCGACCCACAAGGGCGTATCGCCAAACATTACGAGGATGTCGATCCGGACACACATTCGGCCGAGCTTCTCGCGGACCTGGCTGTTCTGACCGGCACGCCGCCGGCCGAATAGGTCAAGTTTTTTTGCTGGCTCCGCTAGCGTATTCTGGATAGCAACTTCAGACCCGGGCTGCTTGGGGCTGGTGCGAATGCGGGTTGGCACCGGTAGTATGTATCCGTTCACTCGGAGGGCCTTAACTCGATCACGGATACATACTACCGGTACCAACCCGCCCGAATCTTTCGGCACGCGTTTAGTTAATCGTCCCACAGACGATGAGGCAAAAGAATTTCACTGGTGTTTTGCAACAACTCAATGCCATCCGGCATTGTGGAATGGCGATAGGCTGCCGGCGGCGAAATACTCTGGCTAATGCAGTTTTCTGATGCCCTCGGCGAGTCCGTTGACCGTCAGTGGGAACATTCGGTCTCCCATCAGCTCCTGCGTCATCTTGATCGATGGGGTGTAGTCCCAACGGCCCTCTGGTTCCGGGTTGAGCCAGATCGATTTCGGGAAGGTATTCAAGAGACGCTTTATCCACACCGCGCCCGCCTCCTCGTTCCAGTGTTCAACGCTGCCACCTGGGTAGACGATCTCGTACGGGCTCATGGTTGCGTCACCCACGAAGATCAGTTTGTAGTCGGCACCGTATTTGTGCGTAATGTCGTGGGTCGGAATCCGTTCGTTATGCCGGCGGCTGTTGTCTTTCCACAGGCTCTCGTAGACGAAATTATGAAAGTAGTAATATTCGAGATGTTTGAACTCCGTGCTGGCGGCCGAAAATAATTCTTCGCAGATGCGGACGTGATCATCCATCGAGCCACCGACATCCAGACATAGCAAAACTTTTATCGCATTGTGGCGCTCGGGGACCATGCGAATGTCGAGGAATCCTGCGTTGCGTGCTGTCTTGTCAATGGTATCTTCCAGATCCAGCAGGTCTGCCGCGCCCTCGCGCGCAAATTTTCTGAGCGCTCGCAATGCAATTTTGATGTTGCGGGTGCCAAGCTCTACCGAACTATCGAGGTTGCGATATTCGCGTTTGTCCCAGACCTTGGTGGCACGCCGATGTCGCGAACCTTTTTGTCCGATTCGTACGCCCTCCGGGTTGTAACCATAGGCACCAAAGGGTGATGTTCCCGCAGTACCGATCCACTTACTGCCCCCTTCGTGACGCTCGTCCTGTTCATCGAGGCGCTCCCTCAATGCCTCCATCAGCTTTTCGAACCCGCCCATGGCCTCGATTTGCGCCCGTTCTTCGGCACTTAGCATTAACTCCGCCTGCTGCCGCAGCCAGTCTTCGGGAATTTCAGTGGTCAGATCATTGAGCGCCGTGTCGATACCGCGAAAATGTGCCGCGAAAATTCGATCAAACAAATCGAATTTCGATTCATCTTTGACCAACGATGCGCGTGCCAGGTAATAGAAATTGTCGACGCTGTTATCAGCAATGCCACTTTGCATGACGTCGAGTAGTGTCAGCAATTCGGTGATAGACGGCTTAAGACCACCCTCACGCAGTCGAAAAAAGAACTGCGTCAACATCGACTATTGTGGCCGGGAGCGACGATCAAGAAATACGAGTTTCTCGAACAGATGTACATCCTGTTCGTTCTTGAGCAAAGCGCCATAGAGAGGCGGGATTGCTTTTCCGGACTCGCTCTCTCTCAGGGCCTCCGGCGAAATGTCCTCTGCCAGTAACAGCTTGATCCAATCGAGTAATTCCGAGGTCGACGGCTTTTTCTTCAACCCGGGAACGTCACGGACCTTGTAGAAGGCCTCCAGGGATTCCTTCAGGAGTGCTTTCTTCAATCCCGGAAAATGCACATCCACAATTTTCTGCATCGTGTTCTTATCCGGAAATTTGATGTAGTGAAAGAAGCAGCGTCGCAAAAAGGCATCCGGTAGTTCTTTCTCGTTGTTGCTGGTGATGATGATAATGGGGCGGTGCCGTGCCTTGACCAACTGCTTGGTTTCATAGACAAAGAATTCCATTCGATCCAGTTCTCGCAGCAAATCGTTCGGAAATTCGATATCCGCTTTGTCAATCTCGTCGATGAGCAATACGGGTGGAACATCGGCTTCGAAAGCCTCCCACACGTTTCCACGCACAATATAATTGGCGATGTCGTGCACGCGCTCATCGCCGAGTTGCGAATCGCGCAATCGCGCGACCGCATCGTACTCATACAATCCTTGCTGGGCCTTGGTCGTGGACTTGATGTGCCATTCGTGCAACGGGCGTCCAAGTGATTTCGCAACCTCTATGGCGAGTTGGGTTTTCCCCGTGCCCGGCTCACCCTTGATCAGTATCGGTCGCTGCAGCGTCACGGCGGCATTGACCGCCATCATCAGGTCGTCGGTGGCAATATAGGAACTCGTGCCGGTAAATTTCTTGTCAGACAATTCCTGTGCTCCTTCAGGGCAATAAAACCAGCCGGTGCTCGGGTGCCCCGGGGAGGAAAGGACTGGGAATGCCGCGTACCCAATCGTCGTGACCGGCTCGGTAGTAGGCCGATAGCGGGTGACCGCTTTGCCCGGAGGGCATATGCAGATAGCCATTCGCCTCATCGCCAGGCGATACCGCGTAGCGCTCAGATGCACCAAAAGCCGGCCCCTGCGCTTTGGGCATGTTCGAGTCACCACTCAGTGCTTCGCGCGGCATATCCAGCCATTTGGACAGCATCGGCAACGCACGACTCAGCGGGTGATGGATAGCGGCGGTATTGCGTTCACCCCAGGTCCGCTGCTCGAGTCCGTCATCCCAGTTGTCCGCAACATAGCTGAGATTTTCGTCCACGGCGTCAAGCATCAGCGCTTCCCAGCTAGCGTATTCAGCCGCCAGTAAGTGAGCGGGTTTCTGCGTAAGCAGTTGCCACAACGGCCCCTCGAACTGCTTACTGATTTGCAACTCAACATCTTCACCGTAGCGGTCGCGGACCGACGCCGTCAGCATATGAAATACTTTCGCTCTGACCGCAATACGAAATGCCCGTACCAATCGGTACCCCACAGAGTCCACAGATGCCCGCGGTATCCAGTGGCTAACCAGCTTGCGATAACTCGCTCGGCCGTCGTTACCGCCTACCGCATCGTTATCGAGGACGCTTAACAGCAAATTTTGCCAGCGCGCCAGGAACAGTGCGCGATCGTCGAGTTGAATTTCCAGCATGTCGGTCGGCACGAATTGTTGCCGCTCGAATAGATCGTCGCGAATCTGTTTCGCTCTCGCACCGAGGTCATAACCGCCGTCACCGAGCTTGCGCAAGGCCTCCCCATCGACAACACGCGAATTTGCCGTCCAGATTCGGCCGCTGTCCGGATTGACGACTTGTGGATGCTCGTCTGCCCTCAGCCAGCCATCCCAGCCATTGCCGGTACTCCAGTCCGCTGGCACCAGTGCCTCCGCACTACCGCGCCGCGGCATTTGCCCGGCAATGGTCCAGCCGATGTTGCCTGCAGCATCACCGGTAACGAAGTTTTGCGGTGGCAGCCCCATGTGTTGCGCTATCGAAAGCGCCTCGGTGACGCTGCCCGCCGTTTCGAGTTGTACTTGTTTGATGTTGGTCGCAACCGGGTCATGGGCAATCCAGCTAACGGCGATTTCACCACCCGGATAATCGGCATCCTCAAGCACCGGTCCCCAGATAGTCTCGCGAATGATCAGTTCTATAGAGTCGCTGTTCTTCACGACGATGCTTTCACGATATTCGGTAAATTGTCTGACCCCGTCCGCGGTGATATAGGTGCCCGGTTCGACCGCTGGCTTGATAAGGACCGCATCAGACCAATCGCCGTAACTATTGGTGAATCCCCAGGCGATTTTCCCGTTGCTCCCGGAGACTACGGCGGGCGTCCCCGGCAATGTCACTCCACTGACGTCTCGCGCATCGGCGCCAGTCACGACTAACCGGGCGCGGTAGAACACGTTCGGTACCGTAATCTGCAGGTGCATGTCGTTGGCAACTATCGCTCGCCCACTAGCCGTCAGCTTGCCGCTCACGGCCCAGTTGTTGCTTCCAGGCAGCAGGTCCGCTCCAACCTCAGCGGTTGCAGCGCTGACATCCCCGCCGGGTCTCCCACGCAAATCGAGACTGGTCGGCCCGGGAATCGCCTTGTCACGACGCGGCTCCCCCACGATCGGCGCGTCCCATTCGGAACCGTCCGGATACATCCAGTCATACACATCCTCAGGCAAAGCAAGTTTGGCAAAGCCACGCTTGATGTCGCGCGCCGCTCGTTCATCATTGAGTTCCATGAACATGGCATCGATCGTGAGGACAGAATCCTCGATTTTCCAGCGTCGTGGCTCAGTCCCAAGGATAAAATACTCAAAAGGCTTCGTGCCGAGGCTGCTCAAGCCAGCATTCACACCGTCCACGTACGCCATCATCATGGCCCGCTCAGTCGCCGTCATGGCAGCAATCACATCACCTGCGCGGCGGCGGAGGCGATGAAAACGATTGCGCTTATCGAGCGGTACGGCGATCTCACCGAAAAGTTCGGCCAGCTCGCCGGCAGCCTGGCGGCGCGTCAGGTCCATCTGAAAAAAACGGTCCTGCGCGTGTGCGTAGCCCGTCGCAAACGCCAGATCGTTTCGGGATGCCGCCGTGATGGTCGGGATACCCTGTGCATCGCGCTCGATTGTTGCTGCCGCTTGCAGCCCCTCGACACGGGTCTCGCCGTCCAGTTCGGGCAAGCTGTTGATCAATATGAAATAGACGACGACAGCCGCCAACAGCGCCACCGTTGTCACAGCCGCAAGCAATCTGAAGATAAGGCGTTTCATGGCAAACCCTGAAGAGGCTTTTTAGTCAGGCTCGACGACTTCGATAATTCGCATCGAGTTCGTACTGCCTGAAATGCCGGTCAGGTCGCCCTGGGTGAAAATAACCAGATCGCCGACCTCGACGAGATTTTTCGACAACAATGTCGAGAAAACATCTTTATACAGCGCCCGGTCCTGGACATGTTCGATCGTAAACAGGACCGGATAAACTCCGCGATACAACGTCACCCTGCAATTGGTCGCCTGGTGAGGGGTAAACGCGTAAATCGGAATATCGGAGCGTATTCGTGACATCCACAAAGTGGTTGAGCCCGATTCAGTCAACGCGATTATCGCCTTGACCGCGAGATGATTTGCCGTATACATGACTGCCATTGCAATGGCTTCATCCACTTCCTTGAATTTGTCATCCATACGATGTGATGTTCTGGAGCGTGATAACGCGTGTTTTTCCGCGCCTTTGCAAACGTCGCTCATCGCGGCGATTACCGCCACCGGATGCCGGCCCACCGCCGTCTCTGCCGACAGCATCACAGCGTCAGTCCCGTCCATTACCGCATTGGCGACATCAGACACCTCGGCCCGGGTAGGTATGGGACTGAGGATCATTGACTCCATCATCTGCGTTGCCGTGATGACCACTTTATTACGACGCCGGGTCCGTCGGATAATTTGCTTTTGCATACCCGTAAGCTCGGCATAGCCCATTTCCACGCCAAGGTCACCACGGGCAACCATTATTACGTCTGCTGCGAGGATAATGTCGTTGATGCACTCAATAGCCTCGGTACGTTCAATCTTGGCCACAATCAACCCGCGCCCACCGGCATCGCGCAAAAGTTTGCGTGCTTCCGTCACATCACCTGCACTTTTTACAAAGGACACCGCGAGAAAATCAACGTTTAGTTCCGCAGCAACAATAACGTCCTCTCGATCTTTGTCCGTCAGTGCCGGTGCCGACAATCCTCCCCCTTTCAGGTTGATCCCTTTGTGATCAGAGAGAACACCACCGTTCACTACCGTGGTGAATATGCGCGTTCCCTCGATACGCTTTACCGTTAGCGATATCTGGCCGTCATTCAACAGCAGCAAGTTGCCTGGTTTGAGATCCTGATGAAGACTGTCATAAGCAACACCAACGCCCTCACTGCTGCCATCCATTTCACCAAGCGCTGAGTCAATAAAGAAATCGGCGCCGTCATCCAGCTGGCTGCTACCGCCCGAAAATCGTCTTACCCGAATTTTTGGTCCCTGCAGATCGCCCATAACGCCGATATCACGCCCGCACTCAGCCGCAATTTTTCGCAGCAGCTTGACC
>CAYUOY010000056.1:0-1034 GCA_964446495.1 uncultured Woeseiaceae bacterium
TCGCAATGGCTAGCCATTACGGGCGATCCGCGCCTTGAATCTGAACGTTTTGAAATGCAATCTGCTTCGCTCAGAATTAATCAGAGGTTCCCTAGTGTTTGCGTGAGCAAGGGCGGCAACGGGCAATCGAGCGAAGCACAAATGGCACGTATCATTTCCGCTTCACGGGTAGACACCTGACCATCGTATTTGGCGGTGATGTTGATCGCTTCCAGCAAGCTCTGTGTCGCCGCGCTGTTCATGCGTTGCAGGACATCCAGGCTTTGGTCAAACAGCGCTACAGCCTCAATCGACTGCCCGGTGAAATCGACCTCACCCGACCAGTCGCCAAACACAGACAAGCCTGCTTTGAATGCCGCGCGTTTTTCATCCAGCGACTCGTGTCCCCGATCTGCGAGCAGACTGAGCACCTGGGTAGCGGCGCTCCGTACGGCGGAACGTGAAGCCGGGCGCCGCTTGCGTTGACGAGCTGCCGGTGTCATGGCCTGCGAGAGCGTCCGCGAGAGAATTCGGAAAACACAAAATTCGTAAAAATCGATGACTCCGTCTACCTCGATCAGATCCCGGGCCATGTCCAACAGAAACTCCAGACGCTGTGCCGGCAAACGTTTGAGTGCGGGAAACGCGATTTCAAGCAATGGCAAGCGGTAGGCATCCCCCATCTTACTAATGGACGTGTGGTAGCCGCGGATAGCGTTGGCGCGTTCATCGCCAAGTTTTTTTCGTAACAGGTCGAATTGCGGACTCGCCGCATCAGCGGCTGGATCGACGATTAAGGCCAAAGTCAGCAAGTACGCGCGAGTCGGCTCATGCGCGGCGATAGAGATGGTATCGGGAATGGACTGACGAAGCCTTTTCGCATACTCGATATGCTCGGGCCCGGGCCGTCCGACAGTGGCAGCGAGAGATACTGGTGTGGTGGCAACGGTTGGGCTCACCGTCGCAAAACCGGCGACGGGTCGATCGCCACTTACGGTTTGATTATTTTTCTGTATCGGCTTGGGGCTGATCGGCGAATGGTGTTTTCGCAAAGT